>NZ_CP029608.1:5182034-5345212 GCF_003352185.1 Pseudomonas kribbensis | reverse complement strand
CTGCTGGGGGCCGGTGGCATGACACCGATCGAAGTCGCGACCATGTACCAGACCCTCGCCAACGGTGGCTTCAATACGCCGATGCGCGGGATTCGCAGCGTGCTGACCGCCGAGGGCGAGCCGCTCAAGCGTTATCCGTTCCAGATCGAGCAACGTTTTGATCCGGCGTCGATCTACCTGATCCAGAACGCCATGCAGCGGGTCATGCGTGAAGGTACCGGCAGTTCGGTTTACAACGTATTGCCCAAGACCCTGACACTGGCCGGCAAGACCGGCACCAGTAACGATTCGCGCGATAGCTGGTTCGCCGGTTTCAGCCAGGATCTGCTGGCAGTGGTCTGGCTCGGCCGCGACGATAACGGCAAGACACCGTTCACCGGTGCCACCGGTGCGTTGCAGGTCTGGACCAGTTTCATGCGCAAGGCCGACCCGCTGCCACTGGACATGCCGCAGCCGGACAACGTGGTGCAGGCGTGGGTCGATTCGCGTACTGGCCAAGGTTCCGATGCCAACTGTCCGGGCGCCGTGCAGATGCCGTATATTCGCGGCAGCGAACCGCCACCCGGCGCCTCCTGCGCAGGCGAAAGCCCGGCCTCGAGCGAGTCGGTGATGGATTGGGTCAAGGGCTGGATGAATTAAGCGAAGAGGGTTTCAAGTGAACAAGTGGTTGATTCCAGCGGTGACCGCCGTGGCTTTGCTCAGCGGCTGCTCCACCGTACAGCGTGGTTCGATTCCGGTTGTGGATTCCGGCACTACCGTGTCCAACAGCGAGCGTCTTTCGGCCAACGGCGGCTTCCGCAAGACGACGGTGAAACGACCTGTGCAGGGTCAGGCGCAATCGCAGGCCATCCCGCAAGGCGATACCGGTGTAGTGGTCATGGTTCCTGGTGGCGCAGCGGCTTCGACACCGATCAGCAGCTCGCCGATCGTGCCGGGGCCGGCGTCCGGCGGTATCACCGCAGGGCCGTACAACCCTTCGCCGGTCGAATCGGCACCGATCAGCTCCGGCAGCTACAGCATGCCTTCGACGCCTAGCGGCATTCCTTCGGCCAGCAGCGGCGGCGGTCTGTCTGCCGATGAGCAACTGGACGGTCCGGTGCTTGCCTTGCTGAGCACGGCGCAGCAACAACAGGCCGGTGGCGACCTCAACGGCGCGTCCTCCAGCCTTGAGCGCGCTCAACGCGTAGCTCCGCGTGAGCCGCAAGTGCTTTACCGCCTGGCACAAGTGCGCATGGCGCAGGGCGACGCCCCGCAAGCCGAGCAAACCGCCCGCCGCGCGCTGACCATGGCCAATGGTCGTCCGGACTTGCAGGCCAGCCTGTGGGAACTGATCGCTCAGGCGCGTGAGAAACAAGGTGATTCCGCCGGCGCCGCACTGGCCCGTCAGAAGGCCAAGGTTTCGTTGTGATGGACGCTCGCTTTTCGAAAGTCGCCGATCAACTGTTGTTGATCGAACGCGAACTGCGTGCCCAGGGCTGGTGGGATGATGTCCAGCCTTCGGTCGAAGCCTTGAGCAGTGTCGAACCGTTTTCGGTCGACACCCTCGATTTCGAACAGTGGCTGCAATGGATCTTCCTGCCGCGGATGAAGATGATCCTCGAACAGAACCTGCCATTGCCCAATGCCTCGGGCATTCAGGAAATGGCCGAGATGGTTTTCGCCCAGCGCAACCTGCAGGGCAAGGATCGGCAGTTGCAGGTGTTGCTCAAAGAGTTCGACCTGCTGATCACCGCTTCGCGCTGAACGGCCGACAGCCAGTGATCACTGGCAGTTTTCGGCAATCTGTTTCTGCGTCTCTGCGATACGCTCCTGACGTTGCGTATCGCTCAGTCGACGCAACTCCCCCTCGGTCTCTTCCCTCAGGCGCGGATTGTTCTGCAGCTGCGCCAGGTTCGTGCGCGCCTGTTCACAGAAGGTCTTGAGCTGAGCCTGTTGCTCGGCGACCTGTTTCCTGACCTTGTCGTCGATGGCTTTCTGATCGCCCAGCGCGCCGCTGCCGGGCATTGCAGTCGGGCGCGGAGCGGGCGAGGGCGGCGTTTGCAGGGTGGTCGCCGATTGCCCCTGCGGCGGCTGCGCATCGAAGTGTGTGACACCTTGGGCATCGACCCATTTGTAGATCTGACCGGCCATGCACCAGGGGCTGAGGCCGATCAGCAGTATGACGAGGAGCGTTCGCATGCTGATTCCTTGGCAAAATTGCGCAATTGACGCTAACAGAGTAGCGCTTTTCAGGTTTTTTCTTGCGTTCTCATGTGCTTACCCACAATTAAGCACATTGACGGCTTGACTTGGAGAGGGCGAAACAGAAGAATCCAAAGTCCGCTGTACAGGGACTGCCAGAAGCAGACCCTCTCGGCAGATCATGAGGCGCATATCCGCGTCGACCTGTTACACCCGCAACGCGTTACCTCGCGCTGGGTGGGAAAGGCCCGCAACACTTGGGACGATCCCAATACTTGCTCAGTCAGTGCTGACGTAGTCGGCGACCACCGTCGCTCATGCTCTGCCGAGAAGTAAACCTATTAAGACCCGTTCGCCTTTTTGTGGACGGTATTCTGGCGTTTTAGAGGTGAACAACGTGGAGCTTTTATCTGGCGGTGAGATGCTCGTCCGCTTCTTGCGTGACGAAGGCGTCAAATATATCTACGGGTACCCGGGTGGTGCTCTCCTTCATGTTTACGATGCCCTGTTCAAAGAACCGGAAGTGACCCACATCCTGGTTCGTCACGAACAAGCGGCTACCCATATGGCTGACGGCTACGCCCGTGCCACCGGTAAAGCCGGCGTGGTATTGGTGACTTCCGGTCCAGGCGCCACAAACGCCATCACCGGTATTGCCACGGCCTACATGGACTCGATTCCAATGGTGATCATTTCCGGTCAGGTGCCAAGCACCATGGTCGGCACCGATGCGTTCCAGGAAACCGACATGATCGGTATCTCCCGGCCGATCGTGAAGCACAGCTTCATGATCAAGCACGCTTCGGAAATCCCGGAAGTCATGAAGAAAGCCTTCTACCTGGCGCAATCCGGTCGTCCGGGCCCGGTCGTGGTCGATATCCCGAAAGACATGACCAACCCGGCCGAGAAGTTCGAATACATCTTCCCGAAGAAAGCCAAACTGCGGTCTTACAGCCCGGCCGTTCGCGGTCACTCCGGGCAAATCCGCAAGGCGGCAGAAATGCTCCTGGCGGCCAAGCGTCCCGTGCTGTACTCCGGCGGTGGCGTGATTCTGGGCAACGGCTCCGCGCCGCTGACCGAACTGGCGCAAATGCTCAACCTGCCGGTTACCAACACCTTGATGGGCTTGGGTGGTTACCCTGGCACTGACCGTCAGTTCATCGGCATGCTCGGCATGCACGGCAGTTACACCGCGAACCTCGCGATGCACCATGCCGACGTGATCCTGGCTGTCGGCGCGCGTTTCGACGATCGCGTGATCAACGGCGCGCCGAAGTTCTGCCCGAACGCCAAGATTATTCACATCGACATCGACCCGGCTTCGATTTCCAAGACCATCAAGGCCGACGTGCCAATCGTTGGCCCGGTGGAGAGCGTCCTGACCGAAATGGTCGCGATCCTCAAGGAAATCGGCGAAACCCCGAACAAGGAAGCGGTCACCAGCTGGTGGAAGCAGGTTGATGAATGGCGCGGTGATCGCGGCCTGTTCCCTTACGACAAGGGTGACGGGAGCAAGATCAAGCCACAGACCGTGATCGAAACCCTGTGCGAAGTGACCAAGGGCGACGCCTTTGTGACCTCCGACGTGGGCCAGCACCAGATGTTCGCTGCGCAGTATTACAAGTTCAACAAGCCGAACCGCTGGATCAACTCCGGTGGTCTGGGCACGATGGGCTTCGGTCTGCCGGCCGCGATGGGTATCGCCTTGAGCTTCCCCGAGTCTGACGTTGCGTGCGTCACCGGCGAAGGCAGTATCCAGATGAACATCCAGGAGCTGTCGACCTGCCTGCAATACGGTTTGCCGGTGAAGATCGTGATCCTGAACAACGGTGTTCTGGGCATGGTGCGTCAGTGGCAGGACATGAGCTACGGCAGCCGTCACTCGCATTCGTACATGGAGTCGCTGCCTGATTTCGTCAAGCTGGCCGAAGCCTATGGTCACGTCGGCGTGCGCATCACCGAATCGAAAGATTTGAAGTCGAAGATGGAAGAAGCGTTCGCCCTGAAGGATCGCCTGGTCGTGATCGATATTTCGGTCGACACCAGCGAGCATGTCTACCCGATGCAGATCAAAGACGGCTCGATGCGCGATATGTGGCTGAGCAAGACGGAGCGTACCTAATCATGCGGCACATTATTTCCTTGCTTCTGGAAAACGAACCCGGTGCTTTGTCTCGCGTAGTCGGCCTGTTCTCGCAGCGCAACTACAACATCGAAAGCCTGACCGTGGCGCCAACCGAAGACCCGACCCTGTCGCGTCTGACGCTGACCACTGTCGGCCACGATGAAATCATCGAGCAGATCACCAAAAACCTGAACAAGCTGATCGAAGTGGTCAAGCTGGTGGACCTGTCGGAAAGTGCTCACATCGAGCGCGAACTGATGCTGGTCAAGGTCAAGGCCACTGGCGCCCAGCGCGCCGAGATCAAACGCACCACCGATATCTACCGTGGACAGATCGTCGACGTCAGTGCCAGCGTGTATACCGTTCAACTGACCGGTACCAGCGACAAGCTCGACAGCTTCATTCAGTCCATCGGCACCGCATCGATTCTGGAAACCGTCCGTAGTGGCGTCACCGGTATTGCCCGCGGCGACAAAGTACTCAGCATCTAAACCAAATTAGCGATTGGCCTGAACGGCCTGGATATAAAGGGGAAATTCATGAAAGTTTTCTACGATAAAGACTGCGACCTGTCGATCATCCAGGGCAAGAAAGTTGCCATCATCGGTTACGGCTCCCAGGGCCACGCTCAAGCGTGCAACCTGAAAGACTCCGGTGTCGACGTTACCGTCGGTCTGCGTAAAGGTTCGGCCACTGTTGCCAAGGCAGAAGCCCACGGCCTGAAAGTGACCGACGTGGCTGCCGCTGTTGCCGGCGCCGACCTGGTCATGATCCTGACCCCGGACGAGTTCCAGTCCCAGCTGTACAAGAACGAAATCGAGCCGAACATCAAGAAAGGCGCCACTCTGGCCTTCTCCCACGGCTTCGCGATCCACTACAACCAGGTTGTTCCGCGTGCCGACCTCGACGTGATAATGATCGCGCCGAAAGCCCCGGGCCACACCGTACGTTCCGAATTCG
The DNA here is from genome assembly GCF_003352185.1 of Pseudomonas kribbensis. Taxonomy (GTDB): domain Bacteria; phylum Pseudomonadota; class Gammaproteobacteria; order Pseudomonadales; family Pseudomonadaceae; genus Aquipseudomonas; species Aquipseudomonas kribbensis. The sequence continues at coordinate 5,339,946 of NZ_CP029608.1, read as the reverse complement.
TGAAAGGCGGCGGTATCCCTGACCTGATCGCGATCTACCAGGACGCCTCGGGCAACGCCAAGAACGTTGCGCTGTCCTACGCCGCCGGCGTGGGTGGCGGTCGTACCGGCATCATCGAAACCACCTTCAAGGACGAGACCGAAACCGACCTGTTCGGCGAACAAGCCGTTCTGTGCGGCGGTACCGTTGAACTGGTAAAAGCCGGTTTCGAAACCCTGGTTGAAGCTGGCTACGCGCCGGAAATGGCCTACTTCGAGTGCCTGCACGAACTGAAACTGATCGTTGACCTCATGTACGAAGGCGGTATCGCCAACATGAACTACTCGATCTCCAACAACGCTGAATACGGCGAGTACGTGACGGGTCCGGAAGTGATCAACGCCGAATCCCGTCAGGCCATGCGCAACGCCCTGAAACGTATTCAGGACGGCGAATACGCCAAAATGTTCATCAGCGAAGGCGCAACCGGCTACCCTTCGATGACCGCCAAGCGTCGTAACAACGCCGCTCACGGTATCGAGATCATCGGCGAGCAACTGCGCTCCATGATGCCGTGGATCGGTGCCAACAAGATCGTCGACAAAGCCAAAAACTAAGTCTTCGACCCTTGTAAGAAAAAACGCGGCCTCGGCCGCGTTTTTTCGTATGGGCGGGCGGTTCTGGTATAAAGCTGCATCGTTTGTGGCCGAACCGTCGTCCCAGACACCTGTCGAAAATGTCCAATCCGTTGCAAGGTAATGTCCATGAGCGAACGTCCCGAAGAGCCGAACCAGGCTTCAGACGCCGAAAGCCTGCTGCCCATCGATGAACATGTCGAAGAAGGGCATGACGCAGAAGGTCGTAAAGTCCGGCATCGTGGTATCTATCTGCTGCCGAACCTGTTCACCACTGCGAACCTGTTCGCGGGGTTCTATTCCATCATCAATTCGATGAGTGCCCAGGCTGCCTTGAGCGCCGGGGATTCGGCGAATGCGAGCAAGTACTTCGCCTTCGCGGCCATCGCGATCTTCGTCGCCATGGTGCTCGATGGTCTCGACGGCCGCGTGGCACGCATGACCAACACGCAAAGTGCATTCGGTGCCGAGTACGACTCGCTGTCGGACATGGTTGCCTTCGGCGTCGCGCCAGCATTGCTGGCATTTGGCTGGGCCCTGGGTGACATGGGCAAGGTCGGCTGGATGGTCGCCTTCATCTATGTGGCGGGTGCGGCGTTGCGTCTGGCGCGCTTCAACACTCAGGTCGGCACTGCCGACAAGCGCTACTTCATCGGTCTGGCCAGCCCGGCGGCTGCCGGTGTGGTAGCGGGGATTGTCTGGGCATTCAGCGACTACGGAATCCAGGGTTCGAAGATGTCGTTCCTCGTTGCATTGATGGTAGCGGCTGCCGGCATGCTGATGGTCAGCAACATCAAATACAACAGCTTCAAGGAGCTGGATCTGAAAGGGCGCGTGCCATTTGTTGCGATCCTGGCGGTGGTGCTGGTGTTCGCCGTGGTGTTCAGTGATCCTCCGCGTATCCTGCTGCTGGTGTTCCTCGCCTATGCGGCTTCGGGCCCGGTGCAGTACCTGTTGCATCTTCGTCGCCACAAAAACGTCGAGTGATGTAATTTCCCTCATACTCCGCAGTCTATGGGTGCATCTGTCCTCCAAAACTGCGGAGTTGTCATGCTGATCAAATTCCCCAAAGCGTCCGACTGCCACGAGTCGGACGTCACGCCTGAATCCATTTATCTCTCTCGCCGACAATTGCTCGGTGCTACGGCGGCCGGTCTGGCTGTGAGCAGTCTGCCGCGTTGGGCCAGTGCCGAAGAGGCTGCCCGTTATGCCGATGTCGAGCCCGGACATGCGCCCGCCTGGTTTGCCGACAAGCAGCCTTCTATTAAATGGGGGGCCGTAAACGTCAAGGATGAGGCGATCACGCCCTATAAGGACGCGACCCACTACAACAACTTCTATGAGTTCGGCACCGACAAGGGTGACCCGGCGGCGAATGCCGGATCGCTGAAGACCGAACCGTGGAGTGTGGTGGTGGACGGGGAGGTGGGTAAGCCGGGGCGTTATGCACTGGAAGACTTCATGAAACCTTATCAGTTGGAGGAGCGCATTTATCGCCTGCGTTGTGTCGAGGCGTGGTCGATGGTGATTCCCTGGATCGGCTTTCCCATTTCGGCGCTGCTCAAGCAGGTCGAGCCTACGTCCAACGCCAAATACATCCGTTTTGAAACCTTGCAGGATCCCAAGAGCATGCCGGGACAGCGTTCAGGATTTGCCCTGATCGACTGGCCTTATGTAAAAGGCTTGCGTCTGGATGAGGCGATGAATCCGTTGGCGATCCTGGCCGTCGGGATGTACGGCCGGGAATTGCCGAATCAGAACGGCGCGCCGTTGCGTCTGGTGGTGCCGTGGAAGTATGGCTTCAAGAGTGTCAAATCCATCGTGCGTATCAGTCTGGTCAGTGAACAGCCGAAGACGACCTGGCAGAGCATTGCGGCGGATGAATACGGGTTCTATGCGAACGTGAACCCGACGGTTGATCACCCTCGCTGGACTCAGGCTCGGGAGCGGCGCCTTCCCAATAGTCTGTTCAAGCCGAATGTGCGTGATACGCAGATGTTCAACGGCTACTCGGACGAAGTCGCTTCTTTATATACAGGGCTCGATCTGCGGAAGAACTACTGATGCGATATCCGTTCTGGCGTGTGAGCGTTTTTATTGCGGCGGCTATCTGGCCGTTGTGGTGGTTCTATCAGGCCTTTGAGGATCTGCTTGGGCCGGATCCCGGAAAAGTGCTGGTCGATCGGCTTGGGCTTGGGACACTGGTGTTGCTGTTGATTACTTTGAGCATGACGCCGTTGCAGAAGCTTACGGGGTGGACAGGGTGGATCGCTGTGCGCCGGCAGTTGGGGCTTTGGTGTTTTGCGTATGTGGTTTTGCATTTATGCAGCTATATGGCATTCATCCTGGGTTTCGACTGGTCGCAACTGGGCGTGGAGTTGCGCAAGCGTCCGTACATTATTGTCGGCACGCTGGGGTTTTTGGGGTTGCTGGCATTGGCGGTGACGTCCAATCGTTATAGTCAGCGTCGATTGGGCGCGCGCTGGAAGAGGTTGCATCGGTTGGCGTACGTGATACTTGGCCTTGGATTGCTGCATATGCTGTGGATTGTGCGTGCCGATCTTAAGGAATGGGCGATTTATGCCTTTATAGGAGGGTTGCTTCTTGTGCTACGACTACCACCGGTGGCTCGCCGAATCCCGCGTTTTCCGGGTAAAAGGCAGGTTTTGCAAGAAAAGCGAAATTAAGGGTTGACGGCAGATTCTGAGTCTCTATAATTCGCCCCACTTCCGGCGCAGTCGAAACGGAAAACTCCTTGAGATTCAATGAGTTATGCAGATTTCGATAGTGAGTTGCTTCAGATCATCGAAGCCTGGAAGGAGTTGGAAATGCCGGTTTGTCTGGTGCTTTCAACGGTTCGGTCTTCTCGATCGAAAGCGGAGAAAAAGAGGTGTTGACAGCAGCGTGTAACGCTGTAGAATTCGCCTCCCGCTAACGAGAGATCGGAAGCGCAAGTGGTTGAAGTTGTTGAAGAAATCTTCGAAAACTTCTGAAAATAATCACTTGACAGCAAATGAGGCTGCTGTAGAATGCGCGCCTCGGTTGAGACGAAAGATCTTAACCAACCGCTCTTTAACAACTGAATCAAGCAATTCGTGTGGGTGCTTGTGGGGTCAGACTGATAGTCAACAAGATTATCAGCATCGCAAGTTACTCCGCGAGAAATCAAAGATGTAACCAACGATTGCTGAGCCAAGTTTAGGGTTTCTTAAAAACCCAAAGATGTTTGAACTGAAGAGTTTGATCATGGCTCAGATTGAACGCTGGCGGCAGGCCTAACACATGCAAGTCGAGCGGATGAAGGGAGCTTGCTCCTGGATTCAGCGGCGGACGGGTGAGTAATGCCTAGGAATCTGCCTGGTAGTGGGGGACAACGTTTCGAAAGGAACGCTAATACCGCATACGTCCTACGGGAGAAAGCAGGGGACCTTCGGGCCTTGCGCTATCAGATGAGCCTAGGTCGGATTAGCTAGTTGGTGAGGTAATGGCTCACCAAGGCGACGATCCGTAACTGGTCTGAGAGGATGATCAGTCACACTGGAACTGAGACACGGTCCAGACTCCTACGGGAGGCAGCAGTGGGGAATATTGGACAATGGGCGAAAGCCTGATCCAGCCATGCCGCGTGTGTGAAGAAGGTCTTCGGATTGTAAAGCACTTTAAGTTGGGAGGAAGGGTTGTAGATTAATACTCTGCAATTTTGACGTTACCGACAGAATAAGCACCGGCTAACTCTGTGCCAGCAGCCGCGGTAATACAGAGGGTGCAAGCGTTAATCGGAATTACTGGGCGTAAAGCGCGCGTAGGTGGTTCGTTAAGTTGGATGTGAAATCCCCGGGCTCAACCTGGGAACTGCATCCAAAACTGGCGAGCTAGAGTATGGTAGAGGGTGGTGGAATTTCCTGTGTAGCGGTGAAATGCGTAGATATAGGAAGGAACACCAGTGGCGAAGGCGACCACCTGGACTGATACTGACACTGAGGTGCGAAAGCGTGGGGAGCAAACAGGATTAGATACCCTGGTAGTCCACGCCGTAAACGATGTCAACTAGCCGTTGGGAGCCTTGAGCTCTTAGTGGCGCAGCTAACGCATTAAGTTGACCGCCTGGGGAGTACGGCCGCAAGGTTAAAACTCAAATGAATTGACGGGGGCCCGCACAAGCGGTGGAGCATGTGGTTTAATTCGAAGCAACGCGAAGAACCTTACCAGGCCTTGACATCCAATGAACTTTCCAGAGATGGATTGGTGCCTTCGGGAACATTGAGACAGGTGCTGCATGGCTGTCGTCAGCTCGTGTCGTGAGATGTTGGGTTAAGTCCCGTAACGAGCGCAACCCTTGTCCTTAGTTACCAGCACGTTATGGTGGGCACTCTAAGGAGACTGCCGGTGACAAACCGGAGGAAGGTGGGGATGACGTCAAGTCATCATGGCCCTTACGGCCTGGGCTACACACGTGCTACAATGGTCGGTACAAAGGGTTGCCAAGCCGCGAGGTGGAGCTAATCCCATAAAACCGATCGTAGTCCGGATCGCAGTCTGCAACTCGACTGCGTGAAGTCGGAATCGCTAGTAATCGCGAATCAGAATGTCGCGGTGAATACGTTCCCGGGCCTTGTACACACCGCCCGTCACACCATGGGAGTGGGTTGCACCAGAAGTAGCTAGTCTAACCTTCGGGAGGACGGTTACCACGGTGTGATTCATGACTGGGGTGAAGTCGTAACAAGGTAGCCGTAGGGGAACCTGCGGCTGGATCACCTCCTTAATCGACGACATCAGCTGCTCCATAAGTTCCCACACGAATTGCTTGATTCATTGAAGAAGACGAAAGAAGCAGCCCGAAATTGGGTCTGTAGCTCAGTTGGTTAGAGCGCACCCCTGATAAGGGTGAGGTCGGCAGTTCGAATCTGCCCAGACCCACCAATTTTGTGTGGGAAACGCCTGTAGAAATACGGGGCCATAGCTCAGCTGGGAGAGCGCCTGCCTTGCACGCAGGAGGTCAGCGGTTCGATCCCGCTTGGCTCCACCACTACTGCTTCTGAAGTAAGAGCTTAGAAATGAGCATTCCATCGTGTGATGGTGAATGTTGATTTCTAGTCTTTGACTAGTTCGTTCTTTAAAAATTTGGGTATGTGATAGAAAGATAGACTGAGAGCCACTTTCACTGGTGGTGATCAGGCTAAGGTAAAATTTGTGAGTTCTCTTAGTTGAGAAATTCGAATTTTCGGCGAATGTCGTCTTCACAGTATAACCAGATTGCTTGGGGTTATATGGTCAAGTGAAGAAGCGCATACGGTGGATGCCTTGGCAGTCAGAGGCGATGAAAGACGTGGTAGCCTGCGAAAAGCTTCGGGGAGTCGGCAAACAGACTTTGATCCGGAGATGTCTGAATGGGGGAACCCAGCCATCACAAGATGGTTATCTTGCACTGAATACATAGGTGCAAGAGGCGAACCAGGGGAACTGAAACATCTAAGTACCCTGAGGAAAAGAAATCAACCGAGATTCCCTTAGTAGTGGCGAGCGAACGGGGACTAGCCCTTAAGTGGCTTTGAGATTAGCGGAACGCTCTGGAAAGTGCGGCCATAGTGGGTGATAGCCCTGTACGCGAAAATCTCTTAGTCATGAAATCGAGTAGGACGGAGCACGAGAAACTTTGTCTGAATATGGGGGGACCATCCTCCAAGGCTAAATACTACTGACTGACCGATAGTGAACTAGTACCGTGAGGGAAAGGCGAAAAGAACCCCGGAGAGGGGAGTGAAATAGATCCTGAAACCGTATGCGTACAAGCAGTGGGAGCAGACTTTGTTCTGTGACTGCGTACCTTTTGTATAATGGGTCAGCGACTTATTTTCAGTGGCGAGCTTAACCGAATAGGGGAGGCGTAGCGAAAGCGAGTCTTAATAGGGCGTCTAGTCGCTGGGAATAGACCCGAAACCGGGCGATCTATCCATGGGCAGGTTGAAGGTTAGGTAACACTGACTGGAGGACCGAACCGACTACCGTTGAAAAGTTAGCGGATGACCTGTGGATCGGAGTGAAAGGCTAATCAAGCTCGGAGATAGCTGGTTCTCCTCGAAAGCTATTTAGGTAGCGCCTCATGTATCACTGTAGGGGGTAGAGCACTGTTTCGGCTAGGGGGTCATCCCGACTTACCAAACCGATGCAAACTCCGAATACCTACAAGTGCCGAGCATGGGAGACACACGGCGGGTGCTAACGTCCGTCGTGAAAAGGGAAACAACCCAGACCGTCAGCTAAGGTCCCAAAGTTATGGTTAAGTGGGAAACGATGTGGGAAGGCTTAGACAGCTAGGAGGTTGGCTTAGAAGCAGCCACCCTTTAAAGAAAGCGTAATAGCTCACTAGTCGAGTCGGCCTGCGCGGAAGATGTAACGGGGCTCAAACCATACACCGAAGCTACGGGTATCACGCAAGTGATGCGGTAGAGGAGCGTTCTGTAAGCCTGTGAAGGTGAGTTGAGAAGCTTGCTGGAGGTATCAGAAGTGCGAATGCTGACATGAGTAACGACAATGGGTGTGAAAAACACCCACGCCGAAAGACCAAGGTTTCCTGCGCAACGTTAATCGACGCAGGGTTAGTCGGTCCCTAAGGCGAGGCTGAAAAGCGTAGTCGATGGAAAACAGGTTAATATTCCTGTACTTCTGGTTATTGCGATGGAGGGACGGAGAAGGCTAGGCCAGCTTGGCGTTGGTTGTCCAAGTTTAAGGTGGTAGGCTGGAATCTTAGGTAAATCCGGGATTCTAAGGCCGAGAGCTGATGACGAGTTGCCTTTAGGCGACGAAGTGGTTGATGCCATGCTTCCAAGAAAAGCTTCTAAGCTTCAGATAACCAGGAACCGTACCCCAAACCGACACAGGTGGTTGGGTAGAGAATACCAAGGCGCTTGAGAGAACTCGGGTGAAGGAACTAGGCAAAATGGCACCGTAACTTCGGGAGAAGGTGCGCCGGTGAGGGTGAAGGACTTGCTCCGTAAGCCCATGCCGGTCGAAGATACCAGGCCGCTGCGACTGTTTATTAAAAACACAGCACTCTGCAAACACGAAAGTGGACGTATAGGGTGTGACGCCTGCCCGGTGCCGGAAGGTTAATTGATGGGGTTAGCTAACGCGAAGCTCTTGATCGAAGCCCCGGTAAACGGCGGCCGTAACTATAACGGTCCTAAGGTAGCGAAATTCCTTGTCGGGTAAGTTCCGACCTGCACGAATGGCGTAACGATGGCGGCGCTGTCTCCACCCGAGACTCAGTGAAATTGAAATCGCTGTGAAGATGCAGTGTATCCGCGGCTAGACGGAAAGACCCCGTGAACCTTTACTATAGCTTTGCACTGGACTTTGAATTTGCTTGTGTAGGATAGGTGGGAGGCTTTGAAGCGTGGACGCCAGTTCGCGTGGAGCCATCCTTGAAATACCACCCTGGCAACTTTGAGGTTCTAACTCAGGTCCGTTATCCGGATCGAGGACAGTGTATGGTGGGTAGTTTGACTGGGGCGGTCTCCTCCTAAAGAGTAACGGAGGAGTACGAAGGTGCGCTCAGACCGGTCGGAAATCGGTCGTAGAGTATAAAGGCAAAAGCGCGCTTGACTGCGAGACAGACACGTCGAGCAGGTACGAAAGTAGGTCTTAGTGATCCGGTGGTTCTGTATGGAAGGGCCATCGCTCAACGGATAAAAGGTACTCCGGGGATAACAGGCTGATACCGCCCAAGAGTTCATATCGACGGCGGTGTTTGGCACCTCGATGTCGGCTCATCACATCCTGGGGCTGAAGCCGGTCCCAAGGGTATGGCTGTTCGCCATTTAAAGTGGTACGCGAGCTGGGTTTAGAACGTCGTGAGACAGTTCGGTCCCTATCTGCCGTGGACGTTTGAGATTTGAGAGGGGCTGCTCCTAGTACGAGAGGACCGGAGTGGACGAACCTCTGGTGTTCCGGTTGTCACGCCAGTGGCATTGCCGGGTAGCTATGTTCGGAAAAGATAACCGCTGAAAGCATCTAAGCGGGAAACTTGCCTCAAGATGAGATCTCACTGGAACCTTGAGTTCCCTGAAGGGCCGTCGAAGACTACGACGTTGATAGGTTGGGTGTGTAAGCGCTGTGAGGCGTTGAGCTAACCAATACTAATTGCCCGTGAGGCTTGACCATATAACACCCAAGCAATTTGACTGCTCCTGAATAAAGAGCAGAGCCAGATTGCGGTGTGTGAAGACGCAATGAACCGAAAGTTCGACGCTCACAAAGCACCGAAAACTATCCATACCCAATTTGCTGAAGCGAGGCCATCCGGTCACGAGTCAGTACCCGAATTTCTTGACGACCATAGAGCGTTGGAACCACCTGATCCCATCCCGAACTCAGAAGTGAAACGATGCATCGCCGATGGTAGTGTGGGGTTTCCCCATGTGAGAGTAGGTCATCGTCAAGATTAAATTCCGAAACCCCAATTGCGAAAGCAGTTGGGGTTTTGTTTTGTCCGCTGGAAAGTTTTTTGCCCGTGACAGCGAACAAATTTGCACAGTTATTTTCGAATCAGAACACTAGAATAGACCCCATCTTTTTCGGAGCCAGAGCCCTTATGTCGGATTCGGTTGACGCCCCCGGGCTGTCAGATTTACCGCTGGATGACTTGGTGGCCTGCCATGAGTGCGATCTGCTGATGCGCAAGCCCAAGCTTGCTCACGGCGAAAAAGCCCTCTGCCCACGCTGCGGCTACGAACTGTATGCCCACCGTCATAACGTGGTGCAACGTAGCCTTGCCCTGGTCATTGCCGCACTGTTGCTCTACGTGCCGGCGAACTTTTTACCCATCATGCAGCTCAATGTTCTCGGGCAATCGTCGCAGGACACTGTCTGGAGCGGCGTTGTCGGTCTGTTCAATACCGATATGCGCGGTGTTTCAGTCGTCGTATTCCTGTGCAGCATGGCGATCCCACTGCTGAAACTGCTGTGCCAGTTGATCGTGTTGCTGACCATCCGTTTCAACATCGGTCGTAGCTACGGCCTGTTGCTCTACCGCATTTATCACCACCTCAAAGACTGGGGCATGCTTGAGGTCTACCTCATGGGCGTCCTGGTGGCGATCGTCAAACTGGCGGACATGGCGGCCATCACCGTCGGTCTCGGTCTGGCATGTTTCATCGGTTTGTTATTGGTTCAGGTCTGGCTCGAAGTGGTGATGTCACCGCACCAGATCTGGCAGGCGTTATCAGGAGAAGATGCCCATGCGGGCGATTGATGCGGGCATTCTGATCTGTACCGAATGCCACGAACTGAACAAGCAGGATGCCGACAGCGACGTACAGACCTGCACCCGATGCGGTGCGCTGGTTCACGCCCGACGGCCCAACAGCCTCGCGCGTACCTGGGCGCTGCTGATCACGGCCGCGATCGTCTACATTCCGGCGAACGTCCTGCCGATCATGACGGTCAGCTCGCTGGGCCAGGGTGATCCGAGCACCATCATGTCCGGCGTCATCCAGTTGGTGCAGCACGGCATGATTCCGATCGCTGCCGTGGTGTTCATCGCCAGCATTCTGGTGCCGACCTTCAAACTGGTGGGTATCGCGCTACTGCTGTTTTCGGTACAGCGGCGTCAGCCGTTGTCCGCACGCCAGCGAATCTGGATGTACCGCTTCATCGAGTTCATCGGCCGCTGGTCAATGCTCGACATTTTCGTGATCGCCATTCTGGTGGCGGTCGTCAACTTCGGCCGGCTTGCCAGCGTCGAAGCCAATCTGGGCGCCATCGCCTTCGCCAGTGTGGTGATTCTGACGATGCTCGCCGCTGTCACTTTCGATCCCCGACTGATTTGGGATAACACGGAGTCGGACGCCGACCATGACTGATTTGCCCGTAGCGAAAACCCGACCGGCTTCGAACTGGTCTGCCATTTGGGTACTGCCCCTGATTGCCCTGATCATCGGCGGCTGGTTGGGATGGCGTGCCTACAACGAAACCGGCATCGAGATTCAGGTGCGTTTCGAAAGTGGTGAAGGCATCCAGGCCAACAAGACCGAAGTGGTCTACAAAGGCATGTCTGTCGGTAAGGTCAAAGCCCTCAAGCTTGATGACGAAGGCGGTACCAAAGGCGTGATCGCCACCATCGAGATGAACAAGGATGTCGATCAATACCTGAAGACCAGCACCCGCTTCTGGCTGGTCAAACCGAGCGTAACCCTGGCCGGTATCACTGGTCTGGAAACCCTGGTGTCGGGCAACTATGTCGCGATCAGCCCGGGCGAAGGCGAGCCGACCCGCAAGTTCAAGGCCCTGGCCGAAGAGCCGCCGTTGTCGGACTCCAAACCCGGTCTGCACCTGACGATCAAGGCTGATCGCCTGGGTTCGCTGAACCGTGGCAGCCCGGTGTTCTACAAGCAGATCAAAGTTGGTCAGATCAAAAGTTACGTGCTGTCGGAAGACCAGAGCACTGTCGAACTCAAGGTGTTCATCGAGCCGACCTACGCCAAACTGGTGCGCAAACACACACGTTTCTGGAACGCCAGCGGCATCAGCATCGACGCCAACCTGTCCGGCGTGAAAGTGCGCAGCGAATCTCTGGCCAGTATCGTCGCCGGTGGTATTGCCTTCGCCACGCCAGAGAACCGCAAGGACAGCCCTCCCACCGATCCGAGCCTCCCGTTCCGTCTGTATGAAGACTTCGATGCGGCCGCTGCCGGTATCCGCGTGAAGGTCAAACTCAGCGATTTCGAAGGTCTGCAGGCCGGGCGTACGCCGGTGATGTACAAGGGCATTCAGGTCGGTAACCTCAAAGCCCTGAAAATTGATCCGGATCTGTCCAGCGCCACCGCCGAACTGACCCTCGATCCATTGGCCGAAGAATATCTGGTCACCGGCACCCAGTTCTGGGTGGTCAAACCGTCGATTTCCCTGGCTGGCATCACCGGTCTGGAAGCGTTGGTCAAAGGTAACTACATCGCCGTGCGCCCGGGCGACAAGGGCGGTGCGCCGCAACGCGAGTTCGAGGCACGGCCGAAAGCGCCGCCGCTGGATCTGAAGGCGCCGGGTCTGCACCTGGTGCTGTTCACCGACAGCCTCGGTTCGATCGAGGTCGGAAGTCCGATTCTCTACAAACAGGTCAAGGTCGGCTCGGTGCAGAGCTATCAGTTCTCCAAGACCAAAAAGCAACTGGTGATCGGCGTCCACATCGAGAAGGAATACGAAAACCTGGTCAACGCCTCGACCCGGTTCTGGAACGTCAGCGGCATCACACTGACCGGCGGTCTGACTGGCGGGATACAGGTCAAGAGCGAGTCCTTGCAGACCCTGATGGCCGGCGGCATCGCCTTCGAAACGCCGCAAGCCAAGGCGCCATTGCAGAAGCGGATTCCGCGCTTCCGTCTGTTCGCCAATCATGATGACGCGAATCAGAAGGGTGAGGTGGTGACCATCAAGGTGGACCGCGCCGACGGCTTGCGCAGCGGCACACCGGTTCGTTTCAAGGGACTGGATGTCGGCAAGATTGAAAGCGTCGACCTGACCGATGATCTGCAATCGGTGATTCTCACCGCGCGCATCACCGAAGTCCCGGAGAAGATTGCCCGGGTCGGCAGTCAGTTCTGGGTGGTCAAGCCGGAACTGGGGCTGATCAAGACCTCGAATCTGGAAACCCTGGTCACGGGGCAGTACATCGAAGTTCAGCCGGCGGCGAAGAGCCTAGGCCCGCAGAAGAACTTCGTGGCCTTGGCCAATCCACCGGAAGTGAGCAAACAAGAGGCTGGCCTCAGCCTGGTATTGAGTGCTGCCCGCCGCGGCTCGTTGAAACCCGGCGTGCCGGTAACCTATCGCGAAATTACGGTGGGTAAAGTCACTGGTTACGAACTGGGTCAGACCGCCGACCGCGTACTGGTGCACATCCTGATCGAACCGAAATACGCGCCGCTGGTACGCAGTGGCAGCCGCTTCTGGAACACCAGCGGTGTCGGCTTCGATATCGGTTTGTTCAATGGCCTGACCGTACGTACCGAGTCGCTTGAGACCGCGATTCAGGGCGGTATCGCCTTCGCCACACCGGATGGCGAGCGGATGGGCAACCCGGCCCGCGCCGAGCAGACCTTCCCGCTGTTCGACAAGTTCGAAGACGAGTGGCTGACCTGGGCGCCGAAAATCCCCCTCGGCAAATAATTCCGCCCAATGAAAAGGGCCGCGATCCAATGGATCGCGGCCCTTTTTTGTGCCTGTCAGCTACGCATCAAACCGCATCCAGTTCCGGTTCATCCGCTTCGACATTGATGGTGGCTTTCACCACATCGTGGCGGCGGATGTACTTCCAGTCCGCCTCGTCGATGTAGATGCCGGCCGGGCCGCTGCCGCCTTCCAGGTCGATGGCGACACTGGCGCAGACCTGCGGCTTCACGCTCGCCAGAATCGGCACGAAGCCCAGTTGCAGGCTGGTTTCCAGCAGTGCGGCCTGGTTCCTTTCGTCGATGTCCGCCGCCTCGTCGAGGTAGTACGGCAGGCGCACACGCCCGGCCAGATCGCGGTCCATCAAGTGCAGCAACAAATACATGTTGGTCAGCGCCTTGATGGTCATCGTGGTGCCGTTGGAAGCAGCGCCATCGATGTCGGTGTGGATCACCGGCTGACCGTTGACCTTGGTGATCTCGAACGCCAGTTCGAACAAGTCCTTGAGACCGAGCTGGTTGTGGTTTGCCGCCACCAGCCGCGCCAGGTATTCCTTGGCCTCTTCGTTCTTGTTGTCCTGCTCGGCGCTTTGGCTCAGGTCGAACACCGACAGGGTTTCGCCTTCTTCGTACTGACCGGCGCTGTGGATGATCTGGTCGATGTGCTTGAGCGCTTCCTTGTTCGGTGCAAGGACGATGCGGAAGCTCTGCAGGTTGGACACCTGACGCTTGTTGATCTCGCGGTTGAACAGCGCCAGTTGGTGCTCGAGGCTGTCGTAGTCGCTGCGGATGTTGCGCAGGGTCCGGGCGATATCGGTGACCGCCGCGCGACGGGCCTTGCCCAAAGTCAGGGCTTCGTCGGTACGGTGCGCGTAAGCGTTGATCAGCAGCGACAGGCGTCGCTCCATGTCGTCTTCACTGTCGAACTTGGCCACGCCCTTGAGGCGTACTTGCGCGTACAGCGCTTCGATCTGGCCATCGGCACGCAGCAGGCCTTGCCAGCTGTCCTGATAGTCGTTGAGCAGCGGCAGCAGGTTGTCCATGGAATCGTCGACCGGATCCATGAACGGCGTACCGAACGGCAGATCCGCCGGCAGCAACTGACGACGGCGCAGGGCGTCGTCGAGGGTACGTTGCTTGGCTTCCATGTCGGCGATCTGCCGGCCGACCAGTTGCAGCTTGGCCGACAGTTGCTGGACGCGCTCGGTGAATGCATCGCTGGAGCGCTTGAGTTCGTCCTGCGCGGCTTCCATCTGCGCCAGTTGCTCGAGCTTGTCGCCTTCTTCGGCGCTCAGGGTCTGGGTACGACGGAAATCTTCCAGCGCTTTCTGCGCATCCAGCACCTGCTGGTACAGCGCTTCGGTCTGGGTCTTGCTCGCGGCGCGGTCGGCGGCCACGGCTTGCTGGGTTTTCAGTTGCTTGAGTTCTTTTTCCAGACGCTCTTTCTGATCGCGCAGCGCGGCACGGTCAGCCAGCGCTTGCAGGGCCGGCGGCTCGATGTGCGAGATGTCGATCGACAGGCCCGGCACTTCGAAACGCTCGCCCTTGAAGCCGTCGAGGATCAGTTCGACCGATTTCACCCATTCGCCATCCTCGTCGAGGGTGATGCCGTGCTCACCCAGCGGCAGGCTGAACAGCGCGCTGTTGAACAGACGCATCAGACGCTCAACATCCTGTTGCGAAAACTCTTCGCGCAGGCGGGCGTAGCTGTTGTTGTCGGCGTGATCGAGTTGCTGCTTCACCGACTTCAGGCGTTTTTCCAGATCCCGCAGACGTTCTTCGAGATCCTCGGCACTGAACTGACGGGACTGCGCCAGCGCACCGGCCAGTTCATCGTGAGCGTCCTTGGCGGCGAGCAGTTGCTGCTCGAGCACTTTCACGTCATCGATCAGCGCAAAGCGATTCTTCAGCACCGACAGCTCACCCAGCCAGCGCTGGATGCCGGAGATTTCCCGCTCCAGGCGCATCAGCTCCTGAGTGCCGCCGCGCTGGTCGTTCTGCAGGTCGTCCTGCTCGCGACGGTAGTGCTCGGCCTGAATGGTCAGCTCTTCCTTGCGCGCCGTGGCGTAGTCCGACCAGGTGCCGAGCAGAGAGTCGAGCAGTGGCGACAGGCGATGCAGTTTGCCGCGCAGCACGTCGCGCTGTTTCACGCCGTTGGCCAAGGCTTCGACCAAGGGGCCGGCGGCCACCAGCGAGTTGTAGTCCTGTTCCATGCGACGCACATCGCGGAAGGCTTCTTCGCACGCGGCGATGTAGTCGACGCTGCCGGAACGCAGGCTGTGTTCGAAGGCATCGAGGAACAGCTGCTTGAGCTTGGCGGCGGTGATTTCGCGCATGTGCAGCAGGTTGATGAACAGTGCGCGGAACGTCTTCAGGCTCTGCTCGCTGGTGGAGCGCAGCGGGATCAGGGTCAGGTCAAGCGGGATCGACGTATGACCGCCGACCAGCAAACGCCGCAGTTCATCAGGCTTGAGCTCGTAGGCTTTCAGGCCTTCTTTCTCAAGGTTGCTGAACAGTTCTTTCTGGCGCAGGCAGGTATCGTTTTTCTGGTAGTGGGCCAGGTCGAGCTTGCCGGCGTAGGCGAAGAACTGGTGACCGAAACCACCACCCGGGCCGCGACCGACCACACCGATCACGTGCGGGCCGTGAGGCAGGTTCACTTCGACGAGGATGTAGCTGGTGTCGGAGGCAAAGTAGAAACGCCGGGATTGTTCCAGGCTGTACTTGCCGAAACTCATGTCCGACATGCGCGCCAGAATCGGGAACTGCAAGGCGTTGATCGAGGCGGATTTACCGAGGTTGTTCGCGCCGTAGACCGACAGCGGCTCTTCCAGCGGGAACAGGCCGAGGCTGTAACCGGCGGTGTTCAAAAGGGCAAAGCGGCGGATGCCGTAGCGTTCCTGGCTCATGCGTCGGACTCCTGTTCTTCGGCAATGGCGCGGGCCAGTGCGTCTTCTTCGCTTTCTTCTTCAAACTCGGTCAGGTCTAGCGGATCGTCGGTTTCCAGCAGCCTGGCCTCGGCTTCCTCGTCGATCAGCACCGGTGCCGGTAACGGCAGCACGCTGTGCACGCTGGCCGCCAGATCGCGGTCCTGCTGCACCGACAGGCACACGTCGAGGAAGCGGTGCATCGGCGGCAGGAAGCGGTACACGCCGTTTTCTTCGCCGGCGAAACCGAGCTGGGTCATGCGGCGCATGATTTTCTCTTCCAGCTCATCAACGGTCTGCACTTCGGCCTGGATGAACAGGTCGCGGTACTTTTCCAGCAGCGAAGGCAGTTCGTCGCGACCGAGGCTGCCGCCGTCCAGCACGGCGATCGGGTCGCGGCCCTGGTCAGCCAGGTGCTCGACAAGGATGAAGGTGAACAGCGCCAGACGCTGGGCGGTCTTGTTCACTGCGGCGGCGGCCATGTCCGGCACGAAGTAGTAGAAACCACGGGTATCGCAGACCAGTTCGAAGCCCAGGGCCTTGAACAGCGTGCGGTACTGGTCCTGGAAGTTCGACAGCTGCGCATACAGCTCAGGATCGCGGCGGCTGACGTGGTAGCCCTTGAACAGTTCGCGGAAGATCGGCGCCAGTTGAGACAGTTCGGAAAGATCAAGATGCATGTGGAGTGCTCGCAGAATCCTCGGCGGCGGGGTCGCGGGCCGAGAGCAGGGCGAAGGAGCGCAGGCTGACCTGGTGCTCGTGAGTGTGGTATTCGCGGCGTTCCAGACGCTCGCGCTTGAAGCGTTTTTCCCGCGACAGGCGCGAGAACCAGTAAAGCAATTCGTCGGTGGCGCCGTCCGGCTCCTGCTCCAGCAGCCAGGTCATCAGATCCGGCATTGGCAAGGACTCTTCGCAGCGGTCGACCATTTCGCGCACGGTGCGCGGTGCACGTGGGGCATCGCCGGTCTTTTGCGACTTGTGCGCCTTGGGGAAGCGCGCCGGCTTCGGCTCGAAGCGGGCCAGGGCGTAGACGTAGGCTTCAACCTGACTGGCGCTGCCGAGGAAGGTGCTTTGCGGCCGGGTGAACAGCGGCATCGCGGCTTGCGGCACGGCGTCGATGCCTTTGCGGCGGATCGCCGCCAGCGCCAGCGCGGCACCACGGGTTACGGCGTTGTGCCGGCGTGCTTCTTCGCGCAGCGGCAGCAGCAGTTCCCGGGCGTGACGCAGGGTCAACTGGGCGCTGGTCTGCATTTCGAGGATGCGCGCGTGGGTGCGCAGCAGCATGTCGTCATCGACCAGATGGCCGAGGCGCTGCTGTTCGCTGAGCATCTTCAACAGCACGGTTTCGACCTTGCGCACGCCTTGTTCGAAGGCGCCGTCGGCGTTCACCAGATCGATCATCGGCTCGACGTATTCGTCCCAGGTCGCCAGTACTTCGGCGTAACGCTGACGCAGGGGGATTTGCCGGTCGCTGGTCTTGGCCCGTTCGGCCACCGCCACCAGCGCCTGTTCGTCGTTGTCGAGTTTCTTCAGGACGTCGCGCACGCGCATGTCAAGCAGGCGCAACTGACGGGCAAGGTCATTGCCGTCGCGGATGTCGAACGCATCCTGAATGTAGCCGGCCAGACGCTCGAGGTGACGCAGGTAGGCTTCGATTTCCAGGCACAGGCCCAGACGGTGTTCCCGGCGCAGGTAGGCGAGGAAGTCGTGGATTTGCGCGTTGAGTTCGAAACGGTTCGGGCTTTTCGCCACGGGGACCAGAATATCGAGGCGAATCCACACGTCGAGCAGGCTGGTGATGTCCTGCGGCGTGCTTTCCAGTTGTTGGGCGGCCAGTTGCGTGCGCAGTTCGTTGAGGCTCAGGGTGCCCTGGTCGAAGTGCTCGCACAGTGGCTCCAGAAGTGCCCAGTGTTCAGCGAGGGCGCGCAAGACGCGCTTGGGTTCGATCATCGGAATGGCCGGCTGGTTGGCGATTAAAAGCCGCGATTGTACTGCATCACGCGGGATGCGATTCACTCTCGGGACGGACTGTCGCTTTTCTTTGCGTCAAGGTATCGGTCAAGACTATCGATCAACAGCGGGCGATCTTGAGCGAAGGGCGGTAGAATCAGCGCACTTCAGTTATCCACAAGTGGCCGACCCTTGCTAATCGAGTCCCGCCGCCGCGCCTATTTGAACGCCATGCAGGTGGTCAACTGGCTGCCGCGTACCGAATTGCCCTTCGCCGCACCGTCGCGGCCCGAGCTGCTGGAGCCGCTGGAGCCAGAGCCCGAGGTTTTGCTGTCCGTCGCACCGGCTTCCCCGGCTGACGCGCCGGCTCAGCAGGCCGCGCGCGTGGTCGAACGGCCGAAGATCGAGGTCCCGCGACCAACGCCCGCCAGCGGCCGCCCTGCCGCCAAACCGGTGGAGGAAGCCGAAGAAGCGCCGGTGGTCGCACGGCCCGCGCCGGTGCCGCCACCGCGTTTCGCCCTGCAATTGCTGCGCGCCGGTCGTTGCCTGTTGCTGGTGGAGTTACCCACAGGCGAATCGTTCCAGAGCCGGGATCCGGCCTATCTGCTGCTCAAGGACATGCTGCGGGCCGCCGGTCTGCCGGATGCGCCGCAGATCGTCGGCGATCCGGTGCGTTGGCCACTGCTGGTGCGCGGCACCATGGATCAGGGGCCGGATGCGGCCCGGGATTTCGTCCAGGGTTTCCTTTCGGTGCAAATGGAAGCCGCACAGTGCGCCTGCCTGTGGCTGATCGGTCTGCCGGCGGTGCGCTTCGCCGGTGAGAAGGACGCCGAGGCGTTCAACAGTGAATTGCAGATCGAGGGTCTTGGCCTGGCCTGGGCCGTGCCGGGACTGGAATTGTTGATGGAAGAGCCACAGCGCAAAGCCGCCGTGTGGCAAGCCATGCGTCGGCTGATGGCGCGCTGGAAAGAATCGAATGAGTGATGCGGTAACCTTCCGTCCGATGGTCGAAGCCGATCTGGACGCTGTGCTGAAAATTGAATTCGCGGCCTACAGCCATCCCTGGACGCGCGGGATTTTTCTCGACGGCCTTGGCAAATACCAGATCTGGTTGATGTTCGAAGGCGAGCAGCAGGTCGGCCACGGTGTGGTGCAGATCATTCTGGATGAGGCGCACCTGCTCAACATCACGGTCAAGCCAGAGAATCAGGGCCGCGGCCTTGGGCTGACATTACTTGAATACCTGATGTCCCGTGCCTATGCGGCCGATGCTCGGGAGTGTTTCCTGGAAGTGCGCGACAGCAACACAGCGGCGTTCCGCCTGTACGAGCGCTACGGTTTTAATGAAATCGGCCGTCGTCGCGATTACTACCCGGCAGTGGGCGGGCGTGAAGACGCCGTGGTCATGGCCTGCACCCTGGTTGACTGATCGCCGTTGGAAGCTGCTTCAATCTGAGGCAGCTTCCTGCGAGCACTTCAGCGTTTGCCGTCCATCGGGTCGCGACGCGCCATTTCCGCTTCATCCAGCCCGTCGCCGCCGCCAATGTCGTCCTCATCGACAATGCTCAAATCCCAATCCGCCTGATTGCCTGAACCCAACTCATCGGCATCACGGGCGCCGTCTTCGCGGATCAGGGTTTCCGGGCTCAGGTCATCGTCGGTCGGCTCATGATCAGCCACTGAAGCACCGGTCAGACCCGCCTCCCGTACCCGCTCGCGAGGCATCCGTTGCTCACGCTCACGTTCCGGCAGTTCATCGCCGATCTTCGCACTGGGCTGTTCGTCGTCGAAATCCAGCTCATGCACCGATCCCATGCGGTCTTCGTTATCATCGATGGGCTCCGGCTGCACCGCGTCGAAGGGACGTCGTGAATCAGTCATGGCAAATCCTCATACTGTGGGCCTTACTCAGGTGGACTCACCCGGCACACGAGAAATTCCAACGAAATCACTTGCGATCCTTTCGTGACCCCGACGGACGGTTGTCTGTCATAGCAGCGCATCTTTCTTGAGGCCTTACAGCATGCATGACTTACAAGACCTGATTGATAACAACGAGCGTTGGGCTGACGCGATCACCAAGGAAGACCCGGATTTCTTCGCCAAACTGGCCCGCCAGCAGACGCCTGAATACCTGTGGATCGGTTGCTCCGACGCGCGGGTTCCGGCCAACGAAATCGTCGGCATGTTGCCGGGCGATCTGTTCGTTCACCGCAACGTCGCCAACGTGGTGCTGCACACCGACCTTAATTGCCTGTCGGTGATCCAGTACGCCGTGGACGTGCTCAAGGTCAAACACATCCTGGTGACCGGCCACTACGGTTGCGGCGGTGTGCGGGCGTCGATGCAGGATCGCCAGTTCGGCCTGATCGATGGCTGGCTGCGGTCGATTCGCGATCTGTATTACGAAAAGCGCGAAGAACTCGCCAAACTGCCGACCGAAGAGGAACAGGTCGATCGCCTGTGCGAGCTCAACGTGATCCAGCAAGTGGCCAACGTCGCTCACACCAGCATCATCCAGAACGCCTGGCATCGCGGGCAGAGCCTGTCGATCCACGGTTGCATCTACGGCATCAAGGATGGCCGCTGGAAAAGTCTGAACACCACCATCAGCGGTTTCGAGCAACTGCCGCCGCAATACCGCCTGCGTCCGGTCGGCGCACCGTAACCTGCAAGTCAGCGCATGCCTTGTCGCAGCCAGCTCTTCAAGTAGCGCTGGCCTTCAAGGCTGGGTGGTTCGTCGTAACCGGTGATCCAGCCGCGACAATGAGCAGACCCGCAACTGCAGGCGAACTGCTTGAGCAGACGATCCTCGGTGGCGGTGTAGTCCATGGTCAGTCGCTCGCCCGGCTGAATGTCTCGCAAGGCCCACAGCCATAATTCACTCATGTCGATGAACACGTTCGGATCGCAGGAGTGTTCGAGCAATCCGCAGAAGCGTGGATCGTAAATATGGATGCCGGCCTGTAGTTGCCGGGTCTGGCGGCAGCGGTAGGGCAGCAGTTGACCCGAGACCCTGCACATGCGGGTGATGCGCAGAAATTCCCGGCGCGCGACGACTGCGCAGGGCGTTCCCTGGGCGTCGTGAATCACTTCGAAGTCGGCACGGGAAGGGAATCCGAGGCGCACGGGAAGCCCCATGAACGGGTAGATCCCCTCTGTATCGCGGGGCGTGGGATGGCGAAGGACTTGCGTATTCATAACGATCCCTGTCGAAAAGATGCTGCGACTTCAACAGGGCAGTTTCCATTCGGCCCGGCAACACAGTATTGGATCCAATATCTCGTATATGAAACTACAGATCTACTGTCATATCTGACAGGGGCGAAAGACGCTTTTCCGCGTCAGTCTGCGCTGACACGGAAAAGCCATTCTTGCGTCAAATATGCGGAGCAGGCACTGCGGCGTCAGGCATCGGGCTCTGGAGTTGTTGCAACTGAGCCTTGATCGGCGTGGTGGCGCACTTGGCAGCGGCCTGTTCGGCGGTCAGGTTGCGGATCGAGGTGTAGAACAGCTCGCAGGTCTTGACCTTCTGCGTCACTTGCCAGGTCTGGGTGCAACTGTTCAGCAGGGTTTTCGGGTCGGTGCCTGGCTTGCTGCCCATGCCGGCCTGCCAGCAGGCGGCGCTCAAGTCCTGGCCCATCACTTTCAGCCCCGCCGCGTCAGCCTTGGCTTGGGCGTCGTCACCGGTGTAGCTCTTGGGATCGGCGGCGTACCAGATGTAGCTCGGGTGGTTGGAACCCAATACCGGCACGTTCACCCCGGCGCTCGGCGTGATGGTTGCCAGGCCCAGTACGTTCACGGTCGGTCCATATTGCTGTTTGATCCAGTTACGCACCGGTGCACCGAAGGCCACCATCGGCAGGGCAGCACCGCTGGCGCTGACGCTGACCTGTTTGACCATGGTGGTCTGGTAGTCCTTGAAGTAGTCGTAGACCCCTTCAAGGTCGCTACCGGCACTGGCGGGCGCGGCAATCGGCGCGATGTCGACGATGGTCTGGTAACCCGGCGTCTGGTCGGCCGGGATGCCGTTGTCGGTCAGCAGCGCAGCCCAGCGATCAGTGGTGTTGGAGCGCAGGTAGTCCTGGGCCTGGGTCAGCGAGTAATCCGGCGGGAAGTGCAGCAGTTCGACGCTTTTACGGTTTTCCAGGGCCATGCCCAGCGGCAGGAACAGATACCAGCTGTACGCCCATTTGCCATCGGCGTTGAGCTTGCTGGCGCCGGTGTAGGCCAGGTCGCCGGCATCCAGCAGCGCGGTCAGCGGCTTGTCGTAGCCTTTCGGCACGCCGCTGATCTCGGCGTAGATCTGTCCGTTGTCATTCTTCACCAGCACCTTGGCACCGGTATAACCATCGCGTTGCACGCTCTGGCTCAGGTAATGGGCGACGGTCTGCTCAAGCGACCAGTTGCGAAAGCAGATCACGCTGCAATTGTTGGGATAAGCGAATAGGCGGGTGACGCGTTCGGTGCTGCCCAGTTTCAGGTCGACATCGGCGTGGGCGGCTGCGCTCAATGTGAGCGCAGCGAGGGTGAGTCCTGCGAGTTTGAACATGCTCAGATCCTTTTCAGCGTGGGTTCCCCGTTGCTCGGGTGCGCCACATATTGGATCAGCCGGGTGATGGCGAGAAGCCGTCAGCCACAGTTTTTTGAGCCGTGCCGCAGGACTCGTCCTCAGGCCTTGAAATGCAGGGCGTTGGTCAAGTCACCCATGGGTTTCTGGCCCCGGCCGGTCATCGCATCGTCACGCTGCTTGATCCCCGCCAGGGTCTCCAGCTGGAACACGCGGGTAATCAGACGCAGGATCGAAGCGGTGTCATAGACCGTGTGATCCACCGTACCCTTGCGGGCGAACGGCGACACCACCAGCGCCGGCACCCGCGAACCCGGCCCCCAGCGATCGCCCTTGGGCGGTGCGACGTGGTCCCACCAGCCGCCGTTTTCATCGACGGTCACGATCACCACCATGTTTTTCCATTGCGGACTTTCCCGCAGCACTTTCAGCGCGCGGACGATGTGCCGATCACCGGAAGCCACGTCGGCGTAACCGGCGTGCATGTTCAGGTTGCCCTGTGGTTTGTAGAAACTCACGGCCGGCAACTTGCCCGCCTCGGCATCGGCGAAGAACTTGTTGGTACTCGACTCATCGCCCAGACCGGCGTCGCGCAGGCGTTTGCTGCGTTCTTCAGGATGCTCCGGGCCCTGCTGCTGGAAGTAATTGAACGGCTGGTGGTGGTACTGGAAGTTGGGGATCTTCGGGATGCCGCCGGAATCCTTGAACTGATCCAGCGTCGCCTGCCAGGCGCCGGCGTACCACGCCCAGTCGATGTTCTTCTTCGACAGCTTGTCGCCAATGTGCTCGTGAGTCTGGGGCACCATGACATTCGGCAGATCGGCTTTGGAATACGCCGGACGCTCCGGGTCGCGGATCCACGTCGGCCAGTAGGGCGGGGCGAGGGTGTTGACCCCGTAACCGTCCGGGGTCAGCGCGCTCGGGCCGAACTGTGGCGGGCCGGTCATGGCGCTGGTCGGGGACTGATCCAGCGGCTTGAGGCGCGGGTCGGCCGGGTCATCGCTTTGCAGCGCGGCGATCTGGCTCTTGGCGACCGAACTGGTGACGTTCGGGTAGAACGGCGCGGTGGCGCTGATCAGGTATTGGTGGTTGAGGAACGAACCACCAAAGGCGCCCTGGAAGAAGTTGTCGCACAGCACGAATTCCTGGGCCACGTCCCACAGGCGCAGGGAGTAGCGACTCTGGGCGTAGTGACCCATGGTCAGGCCGCCGGAATCGGCCCAGGCAACGAAACCATCGTTCTTGCCGCCGTTGATCTGCATCTGATTCTGATAGAACACGTGCCAAAGGTCGCGGGTTACCAGGCCAAGTGGCAGGTCCTCGGCATTCGGACCTTTCAGTGCGAAAGGCGCGTTGGGCAGGTTTTCCTGAAACTGCACGGCGTTGGGATAGGTCACGCCATCAAGCGTTTGCGGGCCGATCTGCAACACACCGCCCCAGGCTGGCGGCAGGGTTTGCAGCAAGCTGCCGTCGCGGTCGCGCTGTTGGTATTCCTCAGGCTTGAGTGCAGACAGCGGTTTTTCGACACCGGGGAAATCACCGAACAGGTTATTGAAGCTGCGGTTCTCGGCGTAGATCACCACGACGGTCTTCACCTGATCGTGCAGGGCCTTGTCCAGCTCGGTGGGCGTGAGCGGGCGCTCCTCGGGTTTGCCCGGTTGATCACCGGCATTCCCGCACCCGGCCAGTGTGGCGCCCACACCCAGGACGGCGACACCGCCGAGAAAACGGCGGCGGCTGGTATCGGTGGGATTGTCGGATTCAGGCGATGAGGGGGCTTTACCGTCGGTGTCGTCGTTCATGTAGAAGTCCGTTTATGCTTAATTGTTTCAGTATGTTTCGGGCGGACGCTAGCAAGGGAATGTGACGGTTGGGTGACATTTCCAAGGCGCAGAAACAAATGAGGGAGCCAGTACGCTAGCTCCCTCATGAGAATTACGCCTGAAGATGACTCCGCGTCATGGCATCACCGGCGGCGTATACGCCAATGTCGTCCCCAGCGCCCACAGCAACAGCAGCACCAGCGGCGTGTGCACCAGCAGTTGCACGAACGAGAAGCCGATCAGGTCCCGCGCCTTCAACCCCAGCACGCCCAGCAGCGGCAGCATGTAGAACGGGTTGATCAGGTTCGGCAGGGCTTCGGCGGCGTTGTAGATCTGCACGGCCCAGCCCAGGTGGTACTTCAGGTCGGTGGCCACTTGCATCACGTACGGCGCCTCGATGATCCACTTGCCGCCCCCGGATGGAATGAAGAAGCCGAGAATCGCCGAGTACACGCCCATCAGCAGCGCATAGGTGTCGTGGGAAGCGATGCTGACGAAAAAGGTCGAGATGTGATGGGCCAGGGTCTGGGCATCGGTGCCCTTGACCGTGGTCATCAGCGCGGCAATCGAGCCGTACAGCGGAAACTGGATCAGCACACCAGTGGTGGTCGGCACCGCTCGCGCCACCGCATCAAGGAAGCTGCGCGGACGCCAGTGCAGCAATGCGCCGAGCATGATGAACAGGAAGTTGTAAGTGTTAAGCCCGGAAATCGCGGTGATCGCCGGTTTGGTCGAGAACTCGTGGAACAGCCATCCGGCCGCCAGCAGCACCAGCACGATGATCAGCAGCGGGCTGTGCTCCAGCCATTCACCGGGCCGGGTGCGCGGTTGCAGCGGCGGCAGGTTGAAGGCCGGGTCGATGCCGCAGGCCTTGGCGTCACGCGCCGAGTTCGGGCCGGGCGCGGTGGCGTAGGCGATGATGATCGAGATCACCACCAGCGCCAGCAGCATCACGCCCGACTGCCAGAGGAAAATCGTCTGGGTGAATGGAATTACCCCGGTGATCGACAGAATCGACGGTGGCAGGCTGGCGGGGTTGGCCTGCAGCTGTGCGGCAGAGGACGACAGACCCAGCGCCCACACGGCACCAAGGCCCAGATAAGCCGCGGCTCCGGCGGCGCGGTAGTCCATTTTCAGATCGGTGCGGCGGGCGAGGGCGCGCACCAGCAGACCGCCGAATACCAGCGACAGGCCCCAGTTCAGCAACGATGCGACCATCGAGATCAGCGCGACCCACGCCACGGCGGAGCGTCCGTTCTTCGGGATTCGCGCCAGGCGATCGATCAGCTTTACGGCGGGTGGCGAGCTGGCCACCACGTAACCGCCGATCACTACGAAGGCCATCTGCATGGTGAAGGGGATCAGGCTCCAGAAGCCGTCACCGAAGGCCATGGCGGCGTCGGTGGGTTTGGCGCCCATGGCCAGGGTGGCCAGGGCCACGATGATCACGGCGAGTGCGGCGAACACCCAGGAGTCGGGAAACCAGCGTTCGGCAAAACTGGAGCAGCGCAAGGCAAAGCGCGCAGAGCGGCTATCTTCGATATCAACGGCCACGGGAGTACCTCGGATTTTTATGTTTATTGTGGTCTTCGGGGCTTGGCCGGCCCGTCTGGACAGGTGCCAACAGTAAATCAACCGGCGGATTTATGTGACCGTGTTTCGCTGAATCAGACTATGGTCTAACGGGTTGTCGACCGGCCCGTTTGCGTAGACCATGGGCGCCTTGGTCTTTTGCCTGCCAGAGTTCTTTGCCATGACTGCCCATTCCACTGCCCGACCGGCGCCGTTCAGCCGTTCCGACTACAAGACCCTCGGCCTTGCGGCCCTGGGCGGGGCGCTGGAGATCTACGATTTCATCATTTTCGTGTTCTTCGCCCTGACCCTCAGCCAGTTGTTCTTCCCGCCGGAAATGCCCGAGTGGCTGCGCCTGCTGCAAAGCTTCGGGATCTTTGTCACCGGCTATCTGGCGCGGCCGCTGGGCGGGATCCTGATGGCGCATTTCGCCGACCGGCTGGGGCGCAAGAAAGTCTTCAGCCTGAGCATCCTGATGATGGCGCTGCCGTGCCTGCTGATCGGGATCATGCCCACCTACGCCCAGATCGGCTATTTCGCACCGCTGTTGCTGCTGGCGCTGCGCATCCTGCAAGGCGCGGCGGTCGG
Organism: Pseudomonas kribbensis; assembly: GCF_003352185.1. Classification (GTDB taxonomy): domain Bacteria; phylum Pseudomonadota; class Gammaproteobacteria; order Pseudomonadales; family Pseudomonadaceae; genus Aquipseudomonas; species Aquipseudomonas kribbensis. The sequence goes on along the minus strand of NZ_CP029608.1, from coordinate 5,313,744 downwards.
TGGTGAAGTGCCGAGCGCCTGGGTGTTCGTGGCCGAGCATGCGCCGGTCGCGCATCGCGGTTATGCACTGGGCTTTCTGCAGGCCGGGCTGACCTTCGGTTACCTGATCGGCGCATTGACTGCGACGTTTCTCGCACAGGTGTTTACCCCGGCGGAAATCCTCGATTACGCCTGGCGTTATCCGTTCCTGCTCGGCGGCGTGTTCGGTGTGATCGGCGTGTACCTGCGCCGTTGGTTGAGTGAAACCCCGGTGTTCATGGCCATGGAAGCGCAGCGTGAGGCGCGGGTCGAACTGCCGTTGCGCACGGTCTTGCGCGAGCATCGTCTGGCGATGCTGCCGGCCATGCTCCTGACCTGCGTACTGACTTCGGCGGTGGTGGTGTTCGTGGTCATTACCCCGACCATGATGCAGAAGACCTTCGGCATGACCGCCGGCCATACCTTTGCATTGAGTGCGCTGGGCATCGTGTTCCTGAACATCGGCTGCGTGATAGCCGGGCTACTGGTGGACCGCATCGGCGCCTGGCGCACGGTAATGCTATATAGCCTGCTGCTGCCATTGGGCATCGGCGTGCTTTACAGCTGTTTAATCATGGGCGGCGATTGGGTGGGCCTGGCATACGCCATCGCCGGCCTGGCCTGCGGTGTGGTCGGCGCCGTGCCTTCGGTGATGGTCGGTCTGTTCCCGGCGCGTATCCGGGTATCCGGCATTTCCTTCACCTACAACATTGCCTACGCCGCATGGGCAAGCATCACACCGTTGCTGCTGATCGGTCTGATGCCGTGGAGCCCGTGGATCTGTGTGATGTTCTGCGCGGTGATGGGCGCGGTCGGTATCGTCAGCGCGGCGTATTTCGGAGTGCGCATGCCCGGAGGCGGGCGCCGTTCGGTGGCGCCCTGTTCCTGAAGGCTGGTTGACGGCCTCGGCGCAAACTCGCGTCGCCGTCACGTCAACCAGTGCCACCACAGCAAGGTCCCCACAAGACCCACCACCGAGACAATGGTTTGCAGGACCGACCAGACCCAGATCGTCTGTTTCAGTTGCAGGCCGAAGTACTCGCGAACCATCCAGAAGCCGGCGTCGTTCACGTGACAGAAGAACACTGAGCCGGCGCCAATCGCCAGCGCCACCAGCGAACTTTGCGTCGCGGCGAGGCCCGCCATCATCGGCGCCAGAATCCCCGCCGTCGTGGTGGTGGCCACCGTCGCCGAGCCGGTGGCCTGACGCAGTGCCACGGCAATCAGCCACGCCAGCAGCAGATACGGCATGTGCGCGCCTTCGGCGACTTTGCTGATGGTCTGGCTGACACCGGCATCCAGCAAGGTCTGCTTCAAGCCGCCACCGGCACCGATGGTCAGCAACAGCACGGCAATCGGCGCGAGGCTTTTGCGCAGGGTGCCGCCGACGTGTTCACGCGGCATGCCGTTGGCCCAGCCGAGGCAGATCACCGCCGCCATGACGGCAATGCCCAACGCCACCAAGGGTTCTCCGAGAAACTTCAGGGTCAGGGCGACGCCGCTTTCCGGGCTCATTGCGACTTTCGCCAGCGTGCTGCCGAGCATCAGCAACACCGGCAACAGGATTATCAGCAGCGACATGCCGAAACTCGGCTGGCGCGGCGCTTTCGGCGGGGCGCTGAACAGCGCGCCCAGTTCTGCCGGCTCATCGACGTGCATGCGTTTCGACAGCCAGTTGCCGTAGATCGGTCCGGCCAGGATCACCGCCGGGATGGCGATGCTGAAGCCCAGCAACATGGTCAGCCCAAGGTCGGCATGCAATGCGCTGACCGCGATCAACGGTCCGGGATGCGGCGGCATCAGGGCATGCAGCGTGGTCATGCCGGCCAGCGCCGGAATCGCGATTTTCAACAGCGGCTGACCGGAACGGCGGGCCATGACGAAGATGATCGGAACCATCATCACCAGTCCCACTTCGAAGAACAGCGGCAGGCCGATCACCATCGCCACCAGCGCCATGACCCACGGCAGGGACTTGCCTTTGCCCAGCCCGAGCAAGGTCGACGCAATGCGGTCGGCGGCGCCGGACTCGGCCATCAGCGCGCCAAGCATCGAGCCCAGCGCGATGATGATCCCCGCCTCACCGAGAATCGCCCCGGCGCCTTTGCTGAACGCCTTGGCCACGTCCTCTGGCGGTAAACCCGCGCCGACGCCGGCAATGAACGTACCGATCAGGATCGATAGAAAGGGCGGTAGCTTGCTGGCGCTGATCAACACGATAATCGTCGCAATCGCCAGCAGGCAGCAGAGAATCAGTCGGGTGTCGTGAACCATCCAGGCAGCGGTCGATAAATCCAAAACGGAACTCCTTATCGGGCGGATAGCGGCAACATATTGTTGCAATTTGACTTGAGAATACCTGATATGGCCGGGCCAGAGCGGCGGGTTTTGTATCCGTTCTGCGCGGGCGGATAAGACCAATGGCCAATTGAGATTATTTTTGACTGGCCGGTCTCGATCGCTCTTCAGAAAAGATTTCCAAGGCCGATGGTTAGGGCTGCAACCCCGCTTTCCACCCAGTCCATCGGTGCTTTCCCATGTTCAACAAACGCCTCAAGCAAGAGCTGGCGGCTCTTCGTGAAGAACTCTCCAGCCTTCTGCAAGTGAAGGAGAGCCTGGAAAGCGAGATGCTGGTGCTGACCCTTGAGCCCGACGGGCGGATTCAATCGGTCAACCAGAACTTCCTCAATGAAATGCTCTACAAGAGCCACGACCTGATCGGTCGCGCCATCGAAGACATCGTGCCGGCTCATGTGAAGTCCGACGAATTTCATCACCGCTTCCGGGCCGCACTGAGCCGGGGCGAGCATTTCGCCGGCGCCGTGCGCCTGTCGCGCGGCAATGGCGAAGAGGCGTGGTTGCGTTCGATCGTCCAGCCGGTCCGCTCTTCGGACGGGCGCATCAAGCATTTCTCGATTTTCTCCAGCGACCTGACCCGCACCATCGAAGCCTCACGCGAACACGAGAACCTGATCGGCGCGCTGGTGCGTTCGACGGCCGTGATCGAGTTCGACCTCAACGGTAATGTGCTGAGTGCCAACGACCGCTTCCTTCAGGGCATGGGTTACAGCCTGGCGCAGATCAAGGGCAAACATCACCGCATGTTCTGTGACTCGGGCGAGGCCAACAGCGCCGAGTACCAGAATTTCTGGCGCCGCCTGAACAACGGTGAGTTCGTCGCCGGTCGCTTCAAGCGGATCGACGCCCATGGTCGCGAGGTCTGGCTGGAGGCGTCCTATAACCCGGTGCTCGACGCCAACGAAAAACTCTACAAAGTGGTGAAGTTCGCCACGGTGATCACTGATCAGGTCAATCAGGAGCAAGCTGTCGCCGAGGCTGCGAACATCGCTTACAGCACATCCTTGCAGACGGACAGCACTGCCCAGCGCGGGACCCGTGTGGTCACCGAAGCGGTCAATGTGATGCGCGACCTGTCGCGGCACATGCAGACCGCCGGCGAAGGCATCGAGGCACTGAACGAGCAATCCCAGGTGATCGGCACCATCGTCAAGACCATCAGCGGTATTGCCGAACAGACCAACCTGCTGGCGCTCAACGCCGCCATTGAAGCCGCCCGTGCAGGCGAGCAGGGCCGTGGTTTTGCGGTGGTGGCCGACGAAGTACGGCAACTGGCTTCACGCACCAGCCAGGCGACTGAGGAAATCGTCGGTGTGGTGCGTCAGAACCAGGACATGGCGCGCAATGCCGTGGCGCTGATGACCGACGGCAAACTCCAGGCCGAGCAAGGGCTGGCGCTGGCGGCGGAGGCGGGCACGGTGATCGTCGAGATCCAGGATGGCGCGCAGAAAGTGGTGGACGCGGTCGGCCAGTTCGCCAACCAGCTATCCAGCTGATGCTCGCCAGACGAAGGGATTGTCCATGACAATCCCTTCGCTGTTTTTATCCCGCTACAATCGGCTCTTTTTCCCGGAGCAGATCCCATGAGCGAATCCTTTCGTCGTCCGGTTCCCCTGAACAAAGCCTACCGTTTGCTCAATCACGGGCCGACCGTGCTGGTCAGCGCCGCTCACGACGGGCAGCGCAATATCATGGCTGCGGCCTGGGCCATGCCGCTGGACTTCGAACCGCCGAAAGTCGCGGTGGTCCTCGATAAATCCACCTGGACCCGACAACTGCTTGAGGTCTCGGGCACCTTTGTCCTCAACGTTCCTTGCGTGAACCAGGCTGACATCGTGCAGACCGTCGGTTCGACTTCTGGCCTGGAAATCAATCGTGATCAAGGGCAGGACAAGTTCCAGGCCTATGGCTTGCAGACCTTCGCTGGCGAGCAGGTCGATGCACCAATGCTCGATGGTTGCGTAGCGTGGCTCGAATGCCGGCTGCTGCCGGAGCCGCGCAATCACGAACAGTACGATCTGTTCCTGGCCGAGGTGATCGCGGCACAGGCGGATTCGCGGGTGTTCAGCGATGGACGCTGGCATTTTGAAGGGCATGACGGTTTGCGCACTTTGCACCATGTGGCCGGTGGGCATTTCCTGACGATTGGCGATCCGGTGGATGGCAAGACGCTTTCGGTCTGATGGCAAAACGTCGCTGGATATTGCAAGGTAGGGGCATTGTCGAACCGACCAGGCGCCTGCCCCATGTTTTCCAGTTACCTTGCTCCGTTGCTGTCGCTGGCGCTGTTGTGGACGGTTGCCGTGGTGACCCCCGGGCCGAACTTTTTCAACATTGCGCAACTGGCCGTCAGTCGTTCCCGACGCCATGGTGTGGTCGCGGCGCTCGGCGTCGCCAGCGGAACGGTATTGTGGGGGCTGGCTGGTGGGCTGGGCATTCAGTCGCTGTTCAGTGCGGCGCCGACGCTTTACCTGAGCTTCAAGATTGCCGGTGGCTGCTACCTGATCTATCTCGGGCTCAAGCAATTCAAGCGTAAGGCCCCTGTCGCCCAAGGAGCCCCGGGCACCACGGAGCAAACGTTGCTCGGTGCCTACGGGCGAGGTTTTCTGGGCAACATGACCAACCCCAAATCGGCACTGTTCGTGGCGACGATCTTCGCCACCGCCATGCCGGCCCATGTGCCGCCGATGCTGCTGGCGCTGGCGGTGCTGACCATGGCCACACTGTCTTTCAGTTGGTATTGCAGTGTGGCGCTGTTCTTCGCCAGCCGACGGATTGCCGGGATTTATGAGCGCTCACGCAAATGGCTGGATCGGCTGGCGGGTGGTTGCTATCTGCTGTTCGGTGCGCATCTGGTGGCGAATCGCTGACTGGAAATCAGGTGGCGGATGACGCTTGTTTCGCTGTCATCAATTGCTCAGTGGAACGTAGATTTTGACCGCTGAAATGGATTCATGGACATACAAAAAAAGGCTTACCTCTCGGTAAGCCTTTTTCAGATGGCGGAAGGGATTTCAGTCCCCCAACGCCACCCCTTCACGCCGAGGATCCGCCCCACCGGCCAGCGTTGCCTTCCCCTGCGCATCCTTGACCCGCACGATGGCCTGGGTGCCGCTGGTCATGTCGATTTCGCTCACGGCGTGGCCCTTGTCCTTGAGTGCCTGGATCAGTGCCGGGGTGAACTGACCCTGTTCCAGTTCTGTCGGCCCGTTGCGGCTGCCGAAGTTGGGCAGGCTGATAGCGCTTTGCGCATCGAGGTTCCAGTCGAGCAGGCCGACGGTGGTTTTGGCCACGTATTCGATGATCTGCGAGCCGCCCGGAGAGCCGACGGTGGCGACGAATTCACCGCTGTTGCGATCGAAGATCAGGGTCGGTGCCATCGACGAGCGCGGGCGTTTGCCGGGCTCGACGCGGTTGGCGACTTTCTGTCCGTTTTCTTCGGGGATGAACGAGAAGTCCGTCATCTGGTTGTTGAGCAAGAAGCCCTGAACCATCAGGTGCGAGCCGAATGCCGCTTCGATGGTGGTGGTCATCGACACCGCGCCACCGAAGTCATCCACCGCCACCACTTGCGAAGTGGAGATGCGCAGCGGCGAGCGGTCCGGCGCGTAGGCGACCTGCACCCCCGGTGGTGTGCCCGGTGTGGCGGTGCCCATACTGCGTTCGCCGATCAGGCTGGCGCGGCTGGCCAGATAACCCGGGTCCACCAGGCCATTGACCGGCACCGGCACGAAGTCGGTATCGGCCACGTATTGCGCACGGTCGGCGTAGGCCAGGCGTTCGGCTTCGGCGATCAGGTGCACGGCTTGCGGCGCCGGTTCGAGGGCCGCCGGTTTATCGGTCTTCACGGGTTTGAGCGGTGTCAGGGACAGGCGCGGGTCGCGGGTCTCCAGGGCCTGCAAAGTGCCGAGGATTTGCGCCACTGCAATCCCGCCCGAGGACGGCGGCGGCATCCCGCAAACCTGCCAGCGCTTGTAGTCGGTGCACAGTGGCGCGCGTTCCCTGGGCTGATAGTGCTGAAGGTCGTTCAACGACAGGCTGCCGGGGTTGGCGTGACCCTGGACCTTGGCCACGATCTCTTCGGCGATCGGGCCTTTGTAGAGTGCGTCTGCACCTTCGTTGGCGATGCGTTTGAGTACGGCGGCCAACGCCGGGTTTTGCAGGCGCGTGCCGATGGCTTTGACGCTGCCGTCGCTGTTGAGGAAATACCTGGCCATGTCCGGCGAGCGACGCACCACAGGGTCGGACTCCAGCAGCGAATGCAGGCGAGGCGAAATCGCAAAGCCCTGTTCCGCCAGTTTGATTGCCGGTTCGAACAACGTTGCCCACGGCAAGCGGCCATGCTGTTTGTGCGCCAGTTCCAGCGCCCGCATCACACCCGGTGTGCCGACGGAGCGCCCGCCAATCTGCGCCTGCGGGAACGGCATCGGTTTTCCATCGGACTGGAGGAACAGCTTTTCGGTCGCGCCGGCCGGTGCGGTTTCGCGACCGTCGTAGGTGCGCACCTGCTTGCCGTCCCACAGCACGATCATCGCGCCGCCACCGATCCCGGAGGATTGCGGCTCGACCAGGGTCAACACGGCTTGCATCGCAATGGCCGCATCGATGGCCGATCCACCTTTGCGCAACATCTCGCGACCGGCCTCGGCAGCCAGTGGATTTGCGGCAGCAGCCATATGTTTATCGGCGTGGCTGGCTTGCAGGCCTGTGCGGTAACCGGAGGCGGCTTCCGGTGCCAGCGGCAAGGTCGAGGAGGGCGGAGCGTTGCAGGCGGCGAGGGTGATGGCGCTGACGATCAACGTCAGGGCCGGCAGGCGAAAGCGTTTCAGGGGCTGGGCTGGAAACACGCGGGGCTCTCCGTCCGTGGGATAAAAGTCTGACGGACTGTATCGGCCGACCGTGCAGGACGCAAACCGTCGGTATGTTTGTCCTTCATGCCGTGGCGAATATTCTGTAGGGTCATGGGCAAACGTGAAGCCAGAACAATCAACAAGAGGCCACCATGCACAGCGAGTTTCCGACCCAGTCCAGCTACCGTCAGCAGCGCGAACAGTTTCTTGCCGCCGCCACTGCGGCCGGTGCGACGCTCTCCTCCTACGCCCATCCGCGTTGCGGACCGTTTGGCGAGCCGTTGAGCACCGATGTGGCGGTGCTGGGGGATCCGCAAGCCAAACGGCGTCTGGTGGCGCTCAGCGGCACCCACGGGGTGGAGGGCTATTACGGTTCGGAATGTCAGATCGACTGGCTGACGCATTTCACGGCGGGTTCGTTGCCGAAGGACGTCGCGGTGGTGATGATTCACCTGATCAACCCGTGGGGCACTGCATGGCTGCGACGAGTCAATGAAGACAACATTGACCTCAACCGCAATCATCTGGATTTCAACCAGCCCCTCCCGGACAACCAGGCCTACGCCGCGCTGCACGAAATTTACGCCTGCGCCGATTTGAACGGCCCCGAGCGGCAGCGCGCCGATGCCTTGCTCGATGCGCAAATCGCCGAGCACGGCTGGCCGGCGGTGATGTCGATTGTCGAGGGCGGTCAGCACAACCATCCCGACGGCCTGTTCTTCGGAGGCTTTGCCCCGAGCTGGTCGAATCGCACGCTGCATCAGATCATCGAGAATCATCTGGCGGGTGCTGAAACCGTGATGTGTTTCGACCTGCACACCGGCGCCGGCGAGTACGGTCATCCGATGCTGCTGACGATCACTCAGGCACCGTATCCGGCGCTGGCCCAGGCGCAATCGATCTATGGCCCGTGGCTCTACACTTTGCACACGGGAGCTGAAACCCTGAGTGAAACCGGTGTCGCGGCAACGGCTACCGGTTACACCTCGCAGGCATTGCTCAATGCGCTGCCGAAAGTGCAGTTGATGCCGTTCGTGATCGAGTGCGGGACTTATCCGGGGCCGGACGTACATCGCTACTTGCGCGACGATCACTGGCTGCATCTGCACGGCGATCCGCTGGATGCGACGGGGCGGGAGATCAAATTGAAACTGCTGGAGCAGTTCTATCCGGCGGACCCGGACTGGCGGGCGATGGTCGGATTGCGCACGCGGCAGATCTGGGCAAAAGGGCTGGCGGCACTGGCCTGATAAAAGAAAATGCCGGCTGATGATAGCCGGCACTTTTCTCGAGGCATAAAAAAACGGCCTACCTTTCGGTAAGCCGTTTTTAGTACTTGGTGGCTACACAGGGACTTGAACCCCGGACCCCAGCATTATGAATGCTATGCTCTAACCAACTGAGCTATGTAGCCAAGTGGCGCGCATTATTCCCCTGAAATGGAAAAGCGTCAAGCGTAAATTTCAAAATTTTTTCTACGCTTTCAACCGTTTATCAAAATCAGGCGTTCAACAGTGGCGAAGGGCAGCGCTGGAACCAGCGACTGGCCTGCTCATACGCGTGCGCCAGTTGCAGAACGGCGAAGTCTGCCTGATGCCGGCCGATGATCTGCAGCCCCATCGGCAACCCCCGGGCATTGAAGCCGGACTGGACGTTCGCCACCGGGCAACCGGATAACGTGCCGGGAATCACCACCTCCATCCAGCGATGATAAGTGTCCATGCTCACGCCCTCGATCGCGGTCGGCCACGGTTGCGTCTTGTCGAACGGAAAGACCTGCGCGCTGGGCAGTAGCAGATAGTCGTACTGTTCGAACAAGCGTGAGATCGCCCGATACCAGTCGCTGCGCACCACCGAGGCGGCGAACACTTCGCTGGCCGAGAGCTTCAGACCGTTTTCCACTTCCCAGCAGGCTTCCGGTTTCAGCAGCGCCCGTTTCTGCGGATCGGCGTAAGCCGCGCCCAGGGAGCCGGCGACCATCCAGTGGCGCAAGGTGCGCCAGCTGCTCCACAGTTTCTCAGGGGCAAATTCCGGACGCGCCGACTCGATATGGCAACCCAGGCTTTCAAAGTCGGCAAACGTCTTTTCACACAACGCGAGGATGCCGTTCTCCATGGGCAGATACCCGTTGAAGTCGCCGAGCCAGCCGATCCGGGTGCCGGTGAAGACGCGCTCCAGCGGTGCGCTAAAGACCTCGCCGGATTCACGGATCGACAACGGCGCCCGCGCATCGCCGCCGGCCTGCACCGACAGCAGCATCGCGGCATCGCGCACACTGCGCGCCATGGGCCCTTCATAGCCGAGTTGATCGAAGAACAGATCGGCACTGTCGTCGAACGGTACGCGTCCCTGAGACGGGCGGAAGCCGAAGATGTTGTTGAACGCTGCCGGGTTGCGCAGCGAGCCCATCATGTCGCTGCCATCGGCCACCGGCACCAGATGCATTGCCAGCGCCGCCGCCGCGCCGCCACTGCTGCCACCCGCGGTTTTGCTTGGGTCAAAGGCGCAGCCGGTGGCCCCGAACAACGGGTTGTAGCTCTGCGAACCGAGGCCGAATTCCGGGGTGTTGGTCTTGCCGATGATGATCGCGCCAGCGGCCTTGATCCGCTCGACCATGATGCCGTCACGCTCGGGTATGTAGTTTTTGAACAGCGGTGAGCCCAGCGTGGTGCGGATGCCGCAGGTCAGCGACAGATCCTTGATGGCGTGGGGCAGGCCGTGCATCCAGCCCCGGTATTGGCCCCGGCTCAGTTCGGCGTCCCGTGTGTCGGCCTGGGCCAGCAGATCCTCCGGCGCCTGCAGACTGATGAGTGCGTTGACTGCCGGGTTGAACCGTTCGATGTGGGCAAGATAGGTCTGCATCACTTCGCGACAGGAAACCTGGCGCAGGCGGATGCGTTCGGCGAGCTCGATGGCCGGCAACAGGACCAGTTCGCTGATGTTATTGGAGTTCATGACGACGGCGCCCTTCAGACGGCTGGAAAAACGCCCCGGCCTCGTGCCGGGGCGGTAGAAATCAACGCATCAGGTTGGTCCACAGACGATCGGCCAGACGGATCGCGCCTTCACCGCAGGTCTTGCTGAACACCACGTGGGTACCCTCGGGAATATGCAGTTCCGGCGCATCCTTGAGGTTCGCATCGAGGAACGGTTCGACGCCTTTGATCGGGCTCTGATGCTTGAGGAAGTTCTGGGTCATCGCCGAGTTTTCCGGCTGACTGAGAAACGCGATGAACGCCTTGGCATTCGCCGGGTTCTTGCTGCCGGCGGGGATGACCATGTTGTCGACCCAGGCCAGTACCCCTTCTTTCGGGTACAGGTATTTCAGGCTCGGTTTCATCTCGCGGGCGCGCATCGACGAACCGCCCCAGAACATCGACATGTCGATTTCGCCCGAGGCGAGGTTCTCGCGGATCGAGCCGGCTTTGGAGCTGTAGGTTTTGACGAATGGCTTCTGCGCCTTGAGCAGCGTGAGGATCTGTTGCATCTGTTTCGGGTCCTCGCTGCACAGCGGAATGTTCAGGTACAGGCTGGCCATGTCGACCATATCGCTGACCGAATCGAACATGTTGATCCGCCCCTGCAACTCGGCCGGCGGCTCATAAAGCACCTTGTAACTGTCGGCCGGGCCTTTGTAGCGGCCACTGTCGAGCACCACGCTGGTGGTGCCCCAGATGAACGGCACCGAATAGGCGCCTTCCGGGTCCCAGCTCGGTTTCTTCAGGTTGTCGACCACGCTGGCGTAGTAGGGCTCCTTGACCGGATCGAAGCGCTCCAGCAGGTTTTCCTTGATCAGGATCGGAATGAACTGGTGCGAGGGAATCGCCACGTCGTAACCGGCACCGCCCTGTTTCAGTTTGGCCAGCAGTGTCTCGTTGGAGTCGTAGGAGTCGACGGTGACTTCGATGCCGGTCTGCTTCTGGAATTTGGCGAGAATCTCCGGTGAAAAGTAACCGCTCCAGCTCACCACGTTGAGTTTTTCGGCGGCCTGAACACTCCCGGCCATGACCAGCGGCACAGTCAGAAACAACGAAGTACCGACGCTTTTTATCCACTTGCTCATGCTATTTCCCCACGGTTCTTGGAAGGTTCAGGCGTTCTTTTTGCCCAGCAGGTAAGAGAGGCTGACAAACAGCACCGAGACGCCCAGGATCAGGGTCGACACGGCGTTGACGTCGGGTGTCACGCCCATGCGCAACAGGCCGAAGATGAAGATTGGCAGCGTCGTGGTGCCGGCCTGGGAGACCATCATCGAGATCACGAAGTTATCCAGCGAGACGATGAAGGCCAGCATCAGCCCGGAGAAAATTCCCGGCATCAGCAACGGTAGGGTGACTTTGCGAAAGGTCCGCCACGGCCCGGCATAAAGGTCGGCCGAGGCTTGTTCCAGCGACAGGTCCATGTCGTTCAGCCGGGCCCGGATCGGCAGGTAGGCAAACGGAATGCAGAACACCGTATGGGCGATGATCAGATTGCCGTAGCCGAGCGACAGGCCGATGGTGGAGAACAGCGCGAGCGTGGCGACGCCAACGACGATTTCCGGCAGCACCAGCGGCAGCATGATCGCGCCCATCGACAGTTGCAGGCCCTTGAACTTCGCACCCCGCGAGGTGCCGAGGGCCGCGAGAGTGGCAATCGCTGTGGCGACCATGCTGGCGCACACCGCGATCAGCAGACTGTTGCCGGCCGCCTGGCGCAGCGCCTGATTGGCGAACGCGGCGCGATACCAGTCGAGGCTGAACCCGGTCCAAACCGTGGCCGACTGGTTGGCGTTGAACGAGAACACCACCAACACCACGATCGGCGCGTAGAGGTACAGGTAGAACAGGAAACTGAAACCGCCGAATCCGGGGAAATCCTGTACGCCCAGCCCCTTGCGTTTGAACAGACCGATCATCACGCACCTCCTTTGGCGATGCGCTGGCGTTCGGCGCGCAAGGCATAGACCGTCAGCACCAGCATCACCGCCGCCATCAGCACCAGCGACAACGCCGCGCCGAACGGCCAGTTACGGGCATCGCTGAACTGCCGGAAGATCAGGTTGCCGAGCATCATCCGCGTGCCGCCGCCGAGCAGTTCCGGGGCGATCATCGCGCCCAGGCACGGCACGAAGGTGAGAATGGCGCCGGCGAGAATTCCCGGTCTGGCGATTGGCAGCACCACTTTGCGCAAGGTGCGCAGGCGTCCGGCATACAGATCCTGAGCGGCCTCGAGCAGACGGATATCCATTTTTTCCAGCGTGGCGTAGATCGGCAGAACCACGAAGGGCGCATAGGTATAAACCAGCCCCAGCAGCACGGCGCCGTCGGTGTACAGCAACTGCAGCGGCTCATGGATAACGCCCAGGCCCATCAGACTGTTGTTGATCACCCCGGTGTTACGCAGCAGCAGAATCCACGCGTAAGTGCGGATCAGCAGGTTGGCCCAGAACGGCACGGTGATCAGGAAGATCAACAGACCACGCCGATGCGCCGGTTGCATGGCCAGCCACACCGCCACCGGGAAACCGATCAGCAGTGTGATGACGGTGGTCAGGCCGGCAATTCCGACCGAGCGCAGGGCGATGATCAGGTAGGAGTCGGCGAAGGCCAGGCTGTCGTCCATTTGCCGTTCGAACAGCAGTGAGGTGTAGGCGTCGCTGCTGAACACCTTGTTCACCCCGCCGTAGGGGTTGGCTTCCATCAGCGAATAACCGATGACGATCAGGATCGGCACCACCAGAAACAGGGCGATGGCGATCAGCGCCGGGCTGACACCGAGGAAGCTCTGGAACGCCCGTCGGCGTTCAAGCGTGTTGGTTATCGGTAAGGCGTGCATGGCAACTCCTCGGGTTCAATCGTGCAGGACGCTGGCGCTTCCCCGGTCGAACAACAGACCGGCCTGACTGCCCACGGCAAAACGCAGGCTCTGATCGATGCAGTTGGGCGTGCGCACGGTGAGGCGCGAACCGTCGCCGAGGCTGACCTGGTATTGCAGGTCGGTGCCCAGATAAATCTGTGCTTCGACCCGGCACGGCAGCGCCGCCTCCGTGTTGGCCTGCACCAGGTGCAGGCGCTCGGGGCGCACCGACAGGGTCACGCTGGCACCCGGTTGCACGTCGTTGCACGGTTGCGCCGGCAGCGGATGTCCGGCCGGCCCGGCGAACCACGCCATGCCGTCCTCGACTCGAGTGACGCTGGCCTGAATAAAGTTGGTTTCGCCGATGAAATCGGCCACGAAGCGATTGCGCGGCCGTTCGTAGATGTCCTCCGGGCGACCGACTTGTTGCACTTCGCCTTCGGACAGCACGGCGATGCGGTCGGACATGGTCAGTGCTTCTTCCTGGTCGTGGGTGACGAAGATGAAGGTGATGCCGGTCCTGGCCTGGATGGTTTTCAGCTCTTCGCGCATGGCCTGGCGCAGCTTGAGATCAAGTGCCGACAGCGGCTCGTCAAGCAACAGGACTTTGGGATGCGGCGCCAGAGCACGGGCGAGGGCGACGCGCTGCTGCTGGCCTCCTGAGAGTTGCGCCGGTTTGCGATTGGCGAAGCGCTCCATCTGCACCAGGGCAAGCATCTCGCGCACACGCTCGGCGATCTGCGCCTTGTTCAGGACCTTGCCCATCGGGTGCGATTCAAGGCCGAAGGCCAGGTTTTCGGCGATGGTCATGTGCGGGAACAGTGCGTAGTGCTGGAACACCGTGTTGACCGGGCGCTGGAACGGCGGGCGCTCGGCGATGTTTTCGCCGTAGAGCAGGATCTCGCCCTGGGTCGGAAACTCGAACCCGGCAATCATCCGCAGCAGCGTGGTCTTGCCGCAGCCGGAGGGTCCGAGAAGGGTGAAGAATTCGTTGTCGCGGATATCCAGATCGATGTTTTTCAACGCCACCGGACCGGTGGACGGATCGCCGTAGACCTTGCGCACCGAGCGGATCGACACCGCCAGCGTTTGCAGCGAATGCAGGGCATTCATGCGTTACCTCCGATTCCCCCATCGCCTGCGATTGCGCTGTTGGTCAGCGAATCTGTCGGGCCATGGATATTATTTTTCTGGGCAGGATCGAGATTGCGTACGGGGTGAAACCAGCTGTTTTGTTGTTCTGCTGTGGCTCGATTATCGGCGAGGGGTTGCGCGGGGCGAAACTTCAATTTAAACATGGCAGGTGTTAGTTAATTTAATACCGACAGGTGCCAGAAACATGCCCGACCACCGTTTGCCGCCACTCAATGCAGTGCGCGCGTTCGATGCCGCTGCCCGCCTGGGCAGCTATGTCGAGGCGTCGAAAGCCTTGCACGTGACTCAGCCGGCGATTGGCCGGCATGTGAAGTTGCTGGAAGACTGGCTGGGCATTCAGCTGTTCGAACGCACGTCGCGCGGCGTCAACCTGACGCCGGCCGGTGAGAAGTACCACCGCAAGATCGCGGCCGCCCTGCAGTTGATCATCGAGGCCGGCAAGGAGGCACGCCCCAAAGAGGCCGAGCGCTGGCTGCGGATCATGGTGGTGCCGGGCTTTGCCAAACGCTGGCTGATGCCGCGCATCGAGGCCATGCGTCACCTGCGCCCGGGGTTGAAGTTTGCCATTGAACCGAATTCGACCTTCACCGAAGTGGACGGCAAAAGTGCCGATCTCGGCATCGTCTACGGTCTCGACGGGCAGTACGCGGACTCCCGTGAAGCGTTGATCTGCCCCCGCGTGTTTCCGATCTGCACTCCGCAATACCTGGCAAGCATCGAGCCGCTCGGCGGTCCGGCCGATCTGGTCCGGCACGAGTTGATCCACGTCGATGACGGCGAGTGGTGGAACCTGTGGTTCGCCGCCCATGACCTCGATATTCACCTCAATTCCGACATGCTCTACGTCAACAACGATCACGCGTTATCGGTGGCCGAGAGCGGGCAGGGCATCGCGCTGGCCAATGAGGTGCTGGTTCGCGAAGAACTCAGGTCCGGCAAACTGGTGCGTGCAGTGGACGCTCAGGTGAAGCTGGAAAGCTATCGGGTGCTGACGCCGTCCGCCGAGCTGTCGGCGGATGCGGCGTGGTTCATTCAATGGCTCAAGTCCGAACTGGAAAAGGACTTCCCCGAAGCGCTGATCAACTGAGCCGGAAGCGTGCGGTGTTGTCGCTCAAGGCCTTGCTGCCCTGGCTCAAGGTGTCTGCCGCCAGGTTGACCGCCCGCGCGCCGTCGAGCAGGCGAACCGCTGCCTGATCGACCTGCTGGATATTGCCGCTGACTTCATCTGCGGTGCTGGCCTGTTCTTCCACCGCCGTGGCGATCTGGGCGAGGGTGTCGGTGACGCTCTGTACGGCACTGGCGATTTCCCCCAGACGTTCGCCCAGCCCGGTGACGGCTTCGGCATCCGATTGCGCCTGGCCGCAGGCCGCCTCCATCAGGCTCACCGCTTCATTGACCGTGTTGCGCAGGCTGTCGACCGTACCGGCGATCTGCGCGGTGGACGATTGCGTACGCTGCGAGAGGCTGCGCACCTCGTCGGCCACCACGGCAAAACCGCGACCCTGTTCACCGGCGCGAGCGGCTTCGATGGCGGCGTTCAGCGCCAGCAGGTTGGTCTGCTCGGCGACGCCGCGAATGGTGTCGACCACCAGTTGAATCTGCTGCCCCTGCTCGCTGACCCGACCCAGCGCTGCCGCCGTTTCGTTCAGACGCTGATTGAGCTGTTGAATGCTCGCGGTGGTGCGTTGACTGTCGCGGCTGCTGTCGGTGGCGATGCGCCGGGTCTGCTGGGCGCTGCCGGAGGCCTGTTCGCAACTCTGCGCCACACCTTGGGAAGTGGCCGCCAATTGCGTGGCGGCGGCAGCGATCTGGCTGATCTGCAATTGCTGGGCTTCGACTTCGCTGAGCGCGCCGCTGGAGTGATCGTTGAGGCTGCGCACGGCGTGGCTCAGTTGCGAGGTTTCGTGATCGACGCCCAGAAGGCTGGTGCGCAATTGCACCACGGCCACGTTGAGCGCGGTGCTGATCGAAGCCAGTTCATCGCGACCCACGACAGGCACCTGCAGGCTCAGATTGCCGTCGCGCAATGCTTCGGCGAGCACCGTGATGCCGCTGGCGCTGCGACGGATCGAGGCTTGCAGGCAGACGAACAGGTACAGCGCTGCGAGCAACAGGCAACCGAACACCGCCGCGACCACGATGAACTGACGGATGGCCGAGCCGTGGTAATCGTCCAGTCGCTGATCCAGCGCCACCAGTGATTGCTGACGCAGCGTGGCGAGGTTGCCGAGCAGGGCATCGAGGCTGCGTTCGAAGTCTTCCGGTTTGAGATTGATGCTGCCGCCGAACACGCCGTCATCCAGCACCTTCAAACCGGTATCCAGTTGTTTGAGGCTGTCGTGATACTGCCCGGCCCAGCCTTGCAGGTCGTTCGGCAGTCGCGCTTCCAGCAGGCTTGCCGTTTTAACAAGCTGTTCGCGGGCATCACCGATGCGGCTGCGCAGGTCCCGCAGTTGCAGGCGACTTTGCAGGGTGAACTGACCGGAGACTACGGATGCTTGCCCGACCGCCGCGAGTCGGCCGACCCGTTCGATCAGGTCCGGTGCATGTTGAGTGGAAATCTGCGTCAACAGATAGGTTTCGAGCCACGGCGCGAGGATCAGCCGATTGTCCATCGCGATCTGCTCACGCAATGCCTGAAGGGCGCTGAGAGCGTTGGTGAAACGATCGTAACCGTCCGGCCACCAGCCGACGCCGGCCAGGCTCTTGGAGTCCAGACCGCCGAGCGCGGTTTGCAGGGTTTGATAACGGGCCAGGGTTTCACCTTCTGCAGCTTCGGCTTGCAAGGCATTGCCCAGATCCACTGTGGCCTGTGCGACGGCAGGTTGTACGGCATCGAATGCAGCCATGGCCGCGAGGGTGGCGGGCGTCGGTTGGCGGTTGGTTTCCGTGGCACGCCAGCGAGCTGCGCGGTCGCGCTGAGCGGCGAGCAGGTTGTCGAGGGCATCGAGGGCGAGCAACTGCCGCACGCCGGCACGCTCACCGGAAATCAGGTTGAGCTTGACGCGATAGTCCTGGCCGATCATCAACAGGCTGCCGGCCAACGGCAGGATGAACAGCAGAAACAACAACTGGAATTTACGCGCGAAGCCAAACCGCCCCAGCAATTTGATCCCCGGTAACAAGAAAGCCTGCATGCCCCATGACTCCTCTGGACACCACGCACCATTGGCGTGCGCCGCGCTCTTTGCGAGCGCGATCCGTGCCCTGCTAAAAGACTTCGAAAGTCCACTCTCGCCCGCTCTGTAGGCAGACTCTGTAGCAGAACTTCCCATTCTCGATCCCCTTTGTAAGGGGGCCGCGTTCAAGCAGAGAAGCAAGGCAAGAATCAGACCACGGCCTTGCGCTATCACTTTTACTGCGATGAATGAATAGTTCGTTAGCTGGCTAAGGGGATGGCGCTGGTGCACCGAAAAATGGCACATTGACGCACCTGCCTGCGTGCACCCATCTGCTGTACGGAAACTCCCATGGCTATCAGCAACGTTCAGACCGCCGCTGCGTCGGCGTCCGCTCCTCCCCAAAGCAGCCCACTGGTGATGCGCATCATCGGTGCGGTGGCGCTGGCGCATTTGATCAACGACCTGATCCAGTCAGTGCTGCCGTCGATCTATCCGATGCTCAAGGCCAACTACGGCTTGAGTTTCACTCAGGTCGGCCTGATTACCCTGACCTTTCAATTGACCGCGTCGCTGTTGCAGCCGTGGGTCGGTTATCACACTGACCGGCATCCGAAACCGTGGCTGTTGCCGGCTGGTTCCGTGTGCACGTTGATCGGCATTGTGATGATGTCTGTGGTCGGCAGTTTCCCGCTGATTTTGTTGGCGGCTGCGCTGATCGGTATCGGTTCCTCGACCTTTCACCCGGAAGCTTCTCGCATCGCACGATTGGCTTCCGGCGGGCGCTTCGGTTTGGCGCAATCGACCTTCCAGGTCGGTGGCAACGCTGGTTCTGCATTCGGCCCGTTGCTGGCGGCGGCAATCATCATTCCGTTTGGGCAGGGCAATGTGGCGTGGTTCGGGCTGTTCGCAGTATTTGCGCTGTTCGTGCTGTACCGCATCAGTCGCTGGTACGCCCATCACCTGAACCTGTTCAAGCTCAAGGCCGGTCAGGCTGCCACTCATGGACTGTCGAAGGGCAGGGTGATCAGCGCGCTGGTGGTGCTCGGGTTGCTGGTCTTCTCCAAGTATTTCTACATGGCCAGCCTGACCAGTTACTTCACCTTCTACCTGATCGAAAAGTTCGACCTGTCGGTGGCCAGTTCCCAGTTGCACCTGTTCCTGTTCCTTGGCGCTGTGGCGGCGGGCACGTTCTTCGGCGGGCCGATTGGCGACAAGATCGGCCGTAAGGCGGTGATCTGGTTCTCGATCCTCGGGGTGGCGCCGTTTACTTTGCTGATGCCGCATGTCGACCTGTTCTGGACCAGCGTCCTGAGCGTGGTGATCGGCTTCATTCTGGCGTCGGCCTTCTCGGCCATCGTGGTGTACGCGCAGGAACTGGTGCCGGGCAATGTCGGGATGATTGCCGGGGTGTTCTTCGGTCTGATGTTCGGCTTTGGCGGGATTGGTGCGGCGTTGCTCGGGCATCTGGCGGACATTCACGGCATCGAATACGTGTACTTCCTGTGCTCTTTCCTGCCGTTGTTCGGGGTGCTGGCGATCTTTCTGCCAAAAACCAAAAAGGCCTGACGGGCTGAATTTCAGGCACAAAAAAGCCGCGTATCGAACGCGGCTTTTTCTTGGGTGGAGCTTTTACACGTTGAAGCGGAAGTGCATCACGTCGCCATCTTTAACGATGTAGTCCTTGCCTTCCAGACGCCATTTACCGGCTTCCTTGGTGCCTGCTTCGCCCTTGTACTGGATGAAGTCGTTGTAGGCGATCACTTCGGCGCGGATGAAGCCTTTCTCGAAGTCGGTGTGGATCACGCCGGCAGCTTGCGGTGCGGTGGCACCGACGCGGACGGTCCAGGCGCGGACTTCTTCGACACCGGCGGTGAAGTAGGTCTGCAGGTGCAGCATTTCGTAGCCGGCGCGGATCACGCGGTTCAGGCCAGGCTCTTCCAGGCCCAGGGCCTCGAGGAACATGTCTTTCTCTTCACCGTCGTCCAGCTCGGCGATTTCCGCTTCGATCTTGTTGCAGACCGGAACGACCATGGCGCCTTCTTCTTCGGCGATGGCCTTGACCACGTCCAGGTGCGGGTTGTTCTCGAAACCGTCTTCAGCGACGTTGGCGATGTACATGACCGGCTTGGTGGTCAGCAGGTGGAAGCCCTTGATGATCGCCTTCTCGTCGGTGCTCATGTTCTTCATCAGGCTGCGCGCAGGCTTGCCTTCGGTGAAGTGCGGGATCAATTGCTCCAGCAGGGCCTTCTGGGCCACTGCGTCCTTGTCACCGCCCTTGGCGTTGCGCGCGACTTTCTGCAGTTGCTTCTCGCAGCTGTCGAGGTCGGCGAAGATCAGCTCCAGGTCGATGATTTCGATGTCGCGCTTCGGGTCGACGCTGTTGGAAACGTGGATCACGTTTTCGTCTTCGAAGCAGCGCACCACGTGAGCGATGGCGTCGGTTTCACGGATGTTGGCCAGGAACTTGTTGCCCAGGCCTTCACCTTTCGATGCGCCGGCCACCAGGCCTGCGATGTCGACGAATTCCATGGTGGTCGGCAGGATGCGCTTCGGATTGACGATTTCCGCCAGAGCATTCAGGCGTGGATCCGGCATCGGCACGATGCCGCTGTTCGGCTCGATGGTGCAGAAGGGGAAGTTCTCGGCCGCGATCCCGGATTTGGTCAGGGCGTTGAACAGGGTGGACTTGCCGACGTTAGGCAGGCCGACGATGCCGCAATTGAATCCCATGGTGTTTCCCCTCGGATTAGAGTCAGGCCTTCTGGCTGTGCAGGTTTTTCATCGCGCGGTTCCATTCACCGGCGAGGATATCCGGCAGCACGCCGAGGGCAAAGTCGATGCTGGCATCGAGTTTTTCCTGTTCGGCGCGTGGCGCACGACCCAGGACGAAATTTGAAACCATACTGGCGACGCCCGGGTGGCCGATGCCAAGCCGCAGGCGGTGGAACGTATTCTGATTGCCCAATTGCGCAATGATGTCGCGCAACCCGTTGTGACCGCCATGGCCGCCACCAACCTTGAGCTTGGCGACGCCCGGAGGCAGATCGAGTTCGTCGTGTGCCACCAGGATTTCTTCAGGCTTGATGCGGAAGAAACCGGCGAGTGCCGCCACGGCCTGGCCGCTGCGGTTCATGTAGGTGGTGGGAATCAGCAGACGAACATCCTGACCCTGATGCGAAAAACGCCCGGTCAGGCCGAAATACTTGCGATCGGCCACGAGATTCACGTTCTGTGCGTGGGCGATGCGCTCAACAAAAAGGGCCCCTGCGTTATGCCGGGTCTGTTCGTATTCGGCACCTGGATTTCCCAGGCCAACGATCAGTTTGATGGCAGTCACGATAGGGGCCCTTCCTTGGAGTGGTGGATAACATCGCCGCGATCGGGGAAGGCGGCGAAAGTGGACGAAAAATGCTCATTTACCATGGATGTAAACTCCGCGTTCCCGCCCGCTTTCTCGCTACGTTCCAGTCCGCGATGTTACCTGTTCACTCCGGCTTTACAGAGTGATTACTCTGCAGCGCCTTCGGCAGCTTCTGGAGCAACACGTGGAGCGTGGACGTTGGCAACAGCCTTGTCATCGCCGTGTGCCAGAGCAACGAACTCAACACCTTTAGGAGCTTTCAGGTCCGACAGGTGAATGATGGTGCCGATTTCGGCTTTGGCCAGGTCGACTTCGATGAACTCAGGCAGGTCTTTGGCTTCGCAGGAAACTTCGATTTCTGCAACAACGTGCGAGATCTCGCCGCCTTTCTTGACCGGAGCTTCTTCGTTGATGAAGTGCACTGGAACAACGGCAGTCAGTTTCTTGCCGGCAACAACGCGTACGAAGTCGGCGTGCATGATGAACTGCTTGGCCGGGTGACGCTGCATGGCTTTAACAACCACGTCTTGCTTGACGCCGCCGATGTTCAGTTGGATGACGTGGCTGAAAGCAGCCTCGTCTTCGAACAGCTTGGCTACTTCTTTAGCCAGCATCATGATGGACTCAGGAGCCTTGTCACCACCGTAGACAACGGCAGGAACCTGGCTGGCGAGACGACGCAGGCGGCGGCTCGCACCTTTCCCCAGGTCGGTACGCGCTTCGGCGTTCAGGATGAAATCAGTCATTTTGTATCTCCAAAATAGCCATGTCCGGGCGACGTCTGCGACCGACGTCAAAGCGGCATGGGCAAAAAAGCCCCGCCCCAACATGAGTGTTGGGGCGGGGCGCTTTTCGTCAACGAGACATTTCGAGAAGGGCAGGGCCCTTAACGGAACATCGCGCTGATCGATTCTTCATTGCTGATGCGGCGAACCGCTTCGGCAACAACCGGTGCGATATCCAGTTGACGGATACGTGCACAGGCTTGTGCTGCTGCGGACAGCGGGATGGTGTTAGTGACCACCAGCTCGTCCAGCACGGAATTTTCGATATTCTCGATGGCCCGACCCGACAGCACAGGGTGTGTGCAGTAGGCAAAGACCTTGGCTGCGCCATGCTCTTTCAGGGCCTTGGCCGCGTGGCACAGGGTGCCGGCGGTATCGACCATGTCATCGACCAGGATGCAGGTACGCCCTTCGACATCACCGATGATATGCATCACTTCAGAGTGATTGGCTTTCTCACGGCGTTTGTCGATGATCCCGAGATCCACGCCCAGCGACTTGGCAACAGCACGTGCACGCACGACGCCACCAATGTCCGGGGACACGATCATCAGGTTCTCGAAGCGCTGATCTTCGATGTCATCCACCAGAACCGGGGAGCCGTAGATGTTATCTACCGGAATATCGAAGAAACCCTGAATCTGGTCAGCATGCAGATCAACCGTGAGAACACGGTCGATGCCGACTACGGTAAGCATGTCAGCAACGACTTTCGCGCTGATAGCCACACGTGCGGAACGCGGACGGCGATCCTGACGGGCATAACCAAAATAAGGAATAACAGCAGTGATACGAGTAGCCGAGGAGCGGCGGAAGGCATCAGCCATCACTACCAGTTCCATCAGGTTATCGTTGGTCGGAGCGCAAGTCGGCTGAATAATGAAAACGTCTTTACCGCGAACGTTTTCATTGATCTCGGCTGTAATTTCGCCGTCGGAGAATTTACCGACAGAGATGTCACCGAGAGGGATATGCAGCTGACGTACGACACGCCGAGCCAGATCGGGGTTAGCGTTCCCCGTAAAGACCATCATCTTGGACACGCGCAGTACCTAGAGGCTGAGGGTAACCTGGATGAGTATAGAAAATGGCAGGGGCGGCTGGATTCGAACCAACGCATGGCAGGATCAAAACCTGCTGCCTTACCGCTTGGCGACGCCCCTGTATCTGTTGCTTGCAAGTGCCGGGCACTTGGTTCCTTTAGAGCAGACTTTGCAGCTTGCGATGCAACATCGAAACGTTGCTTCCTTTTGCTACAAACCCTGTAAGGGTCTCTGTCAGAAGGGCCGAAACTTTATCAGCTTCAGCTTTGCTTGGGAAGCCCCCAAACACACAACTTCCAGTTCCGGTGAGTTTTGCTTCGGTAAAATTACCTAGCAAATTCAATGCGTTACGTACTTCTGGATAACGCCTTGCTACCACCGGCAAGCAGTCATTTCGACTGTTTCCCTCGGGAACGGGGCGCACTTTAATGGGCGGCGTGTTACGTGTCAACAATGGATCTGAAAAAATTTCTGCCGTACTAACAGAGACTTGCGGGACGAGCACGACATACCACGGTTCGGCGGGCTCGACCGGGGTCAGTTTCTCGCCGACACCTTCGGCGAAAGCCGCGTGGCCACGGACGAACACCGGCACGTCGGCGCCCAGGCTCAGACCCAGTGTTGCCAGTCGATCTTCATCCCAGCCCAACTGCCAAAGATGATTGAGGCCGAGCAGGGTGGTCGCCGCATTCGAGCTGCCACCACCGATGCCGCCGCCCATCGGCAGGATCTTGTCGATCCAGATATCGATGCCGAGGGCGCAGCCGGATTGCTCTTGCAGTTTTTTCGCCGCACGCACGATCAGGTTGCTGTCGTGGGGCACGCCGTCGAATTCGGTGTGCAGGCGAATCACGCCATCGTCGCGGACGGCGAAGGTGATTTCGTCGCCGTAGTCGAGGAACTGAAAAATCGTCTGCAACTCGTGATAACCGTCTTCACGACGACCGAGAATGTGCAGCATCAGATTGAGTTTGGCCGGAGAAGGCAGCGTCAGGCGTGGAGCGGTCATGCTTATTGCCCCAATTTACGCGGTTGCCAGGTCTTGATGACCAGGGTCACGTCCAGATCGGTGCCGTGCAGTTTGATCCGCTCGGGGAGCCAGTAACCGTTCTGTTCGGCATAACCGAGGTACTCGACCTGCCAGCCGTCCTGTTCCAGGTTGGCCAGGCGACTGTCGGCATCGAGGGTCAGGCGACTCTTGCTGGCCGGGGCTGGCAGGCCGCGAACCCACCAGGACAGGTTCGATACCGGCAGTTTCCAGCCGAGTTGTTCTTCCAGCAGGACTTCCGGGGATTGCGCGTCATAGCGCCCCTGATTGGCGACTTCCAGCGAAACCTTGCCCGGGCGACCGGTCAGTCGTGCCGCGCCACGGCCCAGCGGGCCGGACAGGCGGATGTCGTAATAATCCTGGCGCTGCAGCCAGAACAGCGTGCCGCTCCCCGAATCTTTCGGGGCGCGGATGCCGATCTTGCCGTCGATCTGCCAACCGTCGAGGCCGGTCAGTTGCTGTTTGTTCGCGGCCCATTGTGCCGGGCTGCCATGGCCCTCGACGGATTCGCGGGCGCCGAAGCCCGCGCAACCGGCGAGCAGGGCGATGAAGCTGAAAACGATGACGTGGCGCAAAAACATGGGTTAAAGAGTCTCGGATCCGGTCAGGCGCTTGATGGTGCTGCGCAGAATGGTGCTGTCGGGCTGATCCTTGAGGAATTTGCCCCAGATTTGTTTGGCTTCGCGCTGGTTGCCCTTGGTCCACAGGACTTCGCCCAGGTGAGCGGCGACTTCGTGATCGGGGAAACGCTCCAGCGCCTGACGCAGATACTTCTCGGCGTCATCCAGGTTGCCCATGCGGAAATTCACCCAGCCGAGGCTGTCGAGTACCGCCGGGTCTTCCGGATTGATCTGGTGCGCCTGCTCGATCAGCGCCTTGGCTTCGGCGTAGCGCGTGGTGCGGTCGGACAGGGTGTAGCCGAGGGCATTGAGCGCCATGGCATTGTCCGGATCGCGCTTGATGATCAGGCGCAGGTCTTTTTCCATCTGCGCCAAGTCATTGCGTTTTTCCGCCTGCATGGCCCGGGTATAGAGCAGATTCAGATCGTCCGGGTATTGCAGCAACGCCTGTTGCAGGACTTTCCAGGCCTTGTCGCCCTGATTGTTGGCGGACAGGGTCTCGGCCTCGATCAGGTACAGCTGGATCGCGTAATCCGGCTGCGCATCACGTTCGGCGGCCAGTTTGCTCTGGGCCTCGGCGGTCTTGCCGTTGTTCATCAGGATGTCGGCCTGACGCAATTGCGCCGGCAGATAGTCGTTGCCCGGTCCGACCTGGGCGTACTCGATCAGTGCGCCTTGCGGGTCGTTGCGTTCTTCGGCAATACGCCCCAGGTTCAGGTGCGCGGAATCGACATGGCTTTCCCGGGCGATCAGGTCTTCCAGGTAACCCTTGGCCTCGTCCCAGGCCTTGGCTTCCAGGCAGACTAATGCCAGCGAGTAACGCAGTTCGTCGTCTTCCGGGTATTGCTGGACCAGTGTCGAGAACTCGACCTTGGCGTCGTCCATCCGGTCCTGTTCCACCAGCATCCGCGCGTAAGTCAGGCGCAGGCGCTTGTCGTCCGGGTATTTCTTGATGTTCTTCTGCAGCAGCGGCAGGGCCTCGTCGCCACGGTTCAGCCCTTGCAGCAGGCGGGCCCGCAGCAGGATCGGGGCAATTTCGCCGTCGTCCGGCGGATTGTCTTCGAGCAAGGTCAGCGCACCTTTGGTGTCGCCGTCCTGCTGCATCAGCAGGGCCTTGCCGAAAATCAGCTGATTGTTGTGCGGGTGACGCTGCAGCAGGCGGTCGAAGCTTTTCATCAGACCGTTGCGGGTTTCCTGATCGGTGTCGGCGGCCGACAGCGCGAGGAAGTCGAAATGGGTGTCGCCCTTGCCCTGCAGGACTTTCTCCATATAGACCATCGAGTCGTCATAACGCCCGGCGCGTGCCAGTTGCACGGCGGCGGCGCGTTGCGCTTCGAGGTCATCCGGGGCGTTTTTTGCCCAGATCAATGCGGTATCCAGCGCCGGTTGATCCGCGCCCAGGTACTCGGCAATACGGAACGCCCGCTCGGAAACACCCGGGTCCTGGGTGTTGATGGCCTGGGTCACGTAGTTGTCCAGGGCAATGTCGAAACGATTGCGCTGGCCAGCGAGTTCGGCGCTCAGCAGGCTGAACACCGTTTCCTGGCTGAACGAGCTGTAAACCTTGGGCTTTTCAGGGGCTGGCGTGGTGTCTTCGACCGATGAGGTGCCATCGTGCGAAACGGGGGCCAAGGCCTGGCAGCCGCTGAGGAAGACAAAAGCTAGGAGCAACGCGGAAGATCTATTCATATAGGAAAAGGACGACTAACCTGCGGTCGGATCATCATGACACAAGCCTTCGGCCAAACATAACCGAGTCTCGATTGTGGCCATTATAGGGGCCGACAATTGGGACAATAGTCAGCGGTAGTTGTTCTGAATCTGACGAAGTAGGACAATTGCCGGCTTCACGTCACCATCAGCGACCTTGAATGGCCTTCCTTGCACTCGGTATCAACCACAAGACTGCTTCAGTAGACGTCCGCGAGCGCGTGGCCTTTACCCCTGAGCAGCTGGTGGAGGCCTTGCAGCAGCTCTGCCGACTCACCGACAGCCGCGAAGCTGCGATCCTTTCCACCTGCAATCGCAGTGAACTGTATATAGAACAGGATCAGCTTTCGGCCGATATCGTGCTGCGCTGGCTGGCCGACTATCACCATTTAAGCCTCGATGAGCTGCGCGCGAGTGCTTATGTGCATGAAGATGATGCGGCAGTTCGTCACA
The DNA here is from genome assembly GCF_003352185.1 of Pseudomonas kribbensis. Taxonomy (GTDB): domain Bacteria; phylum Pseudomonadota; class Gammaproteobacteria; order Pseudomonadales; family Pseudomonadaceae; genus Aquipseudomonas; species Aquipseudomonas kribbensis. The sequence goes on along the minus strand of NZ_CP029608.1, from coordinate 5,287,383 downwards.
TGATGCGCGTCGCCTCCGGGCTCGACTCGCTGGTGCTGGGCGAACCGCAGATCCTCGGCCAGATGAAATCGGCCTACGCCGTGGCCCGCGAGGCCGGCACCATCGGGCCGCTGCTCGGCCGCTTGTTTCAGGCGACTTTCAACGCCGCCAAGCAAGTGCGCACCGATACCGCCATCGGCGAAAACCCGGTGTCCGTGGCGTTTGCCGCGGTCAGCCTGGCCAAACAGATTTTCAGCGACCTGCAACGCAGCCAGGCCCTGCTGATCGGCGCCGGAGAGACCATTACCCTGGTCGCCCGCCATCTGCATGATCTGGGGGTCAAGCGTATCGTGGTGGCCAACCGCACGCTGGAACGCGCCAGCCTGCTGGCCGAGCAGTTCGGTGCCCACGCAGTGTTGCTCTCGGACATTCCGGCCGAACTGGTGCGCAGCGACATCGTCATCAGTTCCACCGCCAGTCAGTTGCCGATCCTCGGCAAGGGCGCCGTTGAAAGCGCCCTGAAGCTGCGCAAGCACAAGCCGATCTTCATGGTCGACATCGCCGTTCCCCGGGATATTGAACCGGAAGTCGGCGAACTCGACGACGTTTACCTCTATAGCGTCGACGATCTGCACGAAGTGGTCGCCGAAAACCTCAAGAGCCGTCAGGGTGCAGCGCAAGCCGCCGAAGAGATGGTCTCGGTCGGCGCCGACGATTTCATGGTGCGCCTGCGCGAGCTGGCGGCGGTCGACGTGCTCAAGGCCTATCGTCAACAGAGCGAACGCCTGCGCGACGAAGAACTGCAAAAGGCCCTGCGCCTGCTGGCCAACGGCGGCAACGCCGAAGACGTGCTGGGCCAGTTGGCCCGTGGCCTGACCAATAAACTCCTGCACGCCCCGAGCGTGCAGTTGAAAAAGCTTTCTGCCGAAGGCCGCCTCGATGCGCTGGCCATGGCCCAGGAACTCTTTGCCCTCGAGGGCTCACCGGATAGCTTTTCGGATAAAAAACCGCAATGAAAGCGTCACTGCTCAATAAGCTGGATATCCTCCAGGACCGTTTCGAGGAACTGACGGCGCTGCTCGGCGACGCCGAAGTCATTTCCGACCAGACCAAATTCCGCGCCTATTCCAAGGAATACGCCGAAGTCGAGCCGGTCGTCGAAGCCTATAAACAGCTGCTCAAGGCCCAGGCCGATCTGGAAGGCGCCCAGGCGCTGCTCAAGGACGGCGACCCGGACATGCGCGAAATGGCCGTGGAAGAAGTCCGCGAAACCAAAGAGCAACTCATCGAGCTGGAAGCCACCTTGCAGCGCATGCTGCTGCCCAAGGACCCCAACGACGGGCGCAACGTCTTCCTCGAAATCCGCGCCGGCACCGGTGGCGACGAGGCGGCGATCTTCTCCGGCGACCTGTTCCGCATGTACTCGCGCTACGCCGAGAAACGCGGCTGGCGGGTGGAAATCCTCTCGGAGAACGAAGGCGAGCACGGCGGCTATAAAGAAGTCATCGCCCGGGTCGAAGGCGACAATGTCTACGGCAAGCTGAAATTCGAGTCCGGCGCCCACCGCGTACAACGCGTGCCGGCCACCGAATCCCAGGGCCGGATCCACACCTCGGCCTGCACCGTGGCTGTGTTGCCGGAGCCTGACGAGCAGGAAGCGATCGAGATCAACCCGGCGGACTTGCGCGTCGACACCTACCGTTCCTCCGGGGCCGGTGGTCAGCACGTCAACAAGACCGACTCGGCGATCCGTATCACCCACTTGCCGACCGGCATCGTGGTCGAGTGCCAGGAAGAACGTTCCCAGCACAAGAACCGGGCGCGGGCGATGGCCTGGCTGTCGGCCAAGCTCAACGACCAGCAGACCACCGCAGCGGCCAACGCCATCGCCAGCGAGCGTAAATTGCTGGTGGGTTCCGGTGACCGCTCCGAGCGGATCCGTACCTACAACTTTGCCCAGGGCCGGGTCACCGACCACCGCGTCAACCTGACCCTGTATTCCCTCGACGAAATCCTCGCCGGTGGCGTCGAAGCGGTGATCGAGCCGTTGCTGGCCGAATACCAGGCCGACCAACTGGCAGCGATAGGTGAATAAATGACCATCATCGCCAGCCTGTTGCGCGCCGCCGAACTGCCGGACTCGCCCACCGCACGCCTGGATGCCGAACTGCTCCTCGCTGCGGCGCTGGGCAAGTCCCGCAGTTTTCTCCACACCTGGCCCGAGCGCATCGTGCCGAGCGAAGCCGTGCTGGTCTTCACCGAATACCTGCAACGCCGCCGCAGCGGTGAGCCGGTGGCCTACATTCTCGGCCAGCAGGGTTTCTGGAAGCTGGATCTGGAAGTCGCGCCGCACACGCTGATCCCGCGCCCGGACACCGAACTGCTGGTGGAAGCCGCACTGGAATTGCTGCCGGCGACCCCGGCCAAGGTTCTCGACCTCGGCACCGGCAGCGGGGCGATTGCCCTGGCCCTGGCCAGTGAGCGTCCGGCATGGAACGTCACTGCGGTGGATCGCGTGCTGGAGGCCGTGGCCCTGGCCGAGCGCAACCGTCAGCGTCTGCACCTGAACAACGCTACGGTGCTCAGCAGTCACTGGTTCAGTGCCCTCGAAGGCAAGCGTTTCGAGCTGATCATCAGCAACCCGCCGTACATCCGCGCCGCCGATCCGCATCTGGTCGAAGGCGATGTGCGTTTCGAGCCGGAAAGCGCCTTGGTGGCCGGCATCGACGGGCTCGACGATCTGCGTCTGATCATCGCCCAGGCGCCGGCGCATCTGGTGGCCGGTGGCTGGCTGATGCTCGAACACGGCTATGATCAAGCCGAAGCCGTGCGCGATCTGTTGCTGACGCAAGGTTTCGAAGAAGTCCACAGCCGCACCGATCTGGGCGGCCATCAACGGATCAGCCTGGGGCGCCTGCCGTGCTGAATGATCAGGAATTGTTGCGCTACAGTCGGCAGATCCTCCTGCAACACATCGACATCGATGGTCAGTTGAAGCTCAAGGACAGCCGCGTGCTGATCGTCGGCCTCGGCGGTCTCGGCGCACCGGTTGCCTTGTATCTGGCGGCGGCGGGTGTCGGCGAGTTGCATCTGGCGGATTTCGACACGGTCGACCTGACCAACCTGCAACGCCAGATCATCCACGACACCGACAGCGTCGGCATGACCAAGGTCGATTCGGCGCTCAAGCGCCTGAGCGCGATCAATCCTGAAATCCGACTGGTGCCCCATCGTCAGGCACTGGACGAGGATTCCCTTGCCGCCGCCGTGGCAGCGGTGGATCTGGTACTCGACTGCTCGGACAATTTCTCCACCCGCGAAGCGGTCAACGCTGCGTGTGTGGCGGCGCGCAAACCGCTGGTCAGCGGCGCGGCGATCCGCCTCGAAGGACAACTGTCGGTGTTCGACCCGCGTCGCGCCGAGAGCCCTTGCTATCACTGCCTGTACGGTCACGGCAGCGAAGCCGAACTGACCTGCAGTGAAGCCGGCGTGGTCGGGCCGCTGGTGGGTCTGGTCGGCAGCCTGCAAGCGCTGGAAGCCTTGAAGCTGCTGGCGGGTTTCGGCGAGCCATTGGTGGGGCGCCTGCTGTTGATCGATGCACTGGGCTCGCGATTCCGTGAGCTGCGGGTCAAGCGTGATCCGGGATGCAGCGTCTGTGGTTCGCACCATGCGTGAAGCGCCGATCGCCGTATTCGATTCCGGCGTCGGTGGCCTGTCGGTGCTGGCGGAAATCCAGCATCTATTGCCCAATGAATCGCTGCTGTACCTCGGCGATTGCGGCCACATTCCTTATGGCGAGAAAACCCCGGAATTCATCCGCCAGCGTTGCAGCGTGATGGCCGGTTTTTTCCGCGAGCAGGGCGCCAAGGCGCTGGTGATCGCCTGCAACACCGCGACCGTGGCCGGCGTCGCCGAGCTGCGCCGTGATTTTCCCGACTGGCCGATTGTTGGCATGGAGCCGGCGGTCAAACCGGCTGCTGCGGCGACACGCAGTGGCGTGGTCGGCGTCCTCGCCACCACCGGCACCTTGCAGAGCGCGAAGTTCGCGGCTTTGCTCGACCGTTTTGCCACCGATATCCGGGTCATTACTCAGCCGTGCCCGGGGCTGGTGGAGCTGATCGAAAGCGGCGACCTGCACAGCGCCGAGTTGCGCGAGCTGCTTCACCGCTATGTCGAACCGCTGCTGGGCGCGGGTTGCGACACGATCATTCTCGGCTGCACCCATTACCCGTTCCTAAAGCCGTTGCTCAAGACGATGCTCCCCGCCGACATCAGTCTGATCGACACCGGCGCCGCCGTGGCCCGGCAACTTCAGCGTCTGCTGGCCGAGCGCGATCTGCTTGCCGAGGGCCCGAGCCGCTGCGCGAAATTCTGGACCAGCGCCGATCCGCAAGCCTTGAAAAACATCCTGCCGCTGCTGGGACAAACGCCTGGCGATGTGCAAAGCTTCGCGATGTAAAAAAGTTGTGCCATAACTGAAAAATCAGCTGAACTTCTGTTCAAGCGCCGATTTCTATAAGCGTCAAGCACACTAAAAACCATACGACCGTTAGGAAAAGGATGTTTCAAGTGAAGCGACTATTCTGCTTGGCCGCGATTGCGGCCGCACTGATGGGGCAAAGTTTTACTGCACAGGCCGCTGGCGTGGAATTCGGGGTTGGGGCCACCAGCGATTCAACGATGACTTATCGCCTGGGGATGAATTTCGACTGGGACAAGAGCTGGCTGCAGAGCGATGTCGGTCGCCTGACCGGTTACTGGAGCGGCGCCTACACTTACTGGGAAGGCGACAAGGGCTCCAGCAACAACAGCCTGTCGTTCTCGCCGGTGTTCGTTTACGAGTTTTCCGGCGAGTCGATCAAACCGTATGTCGAGGCCGGCATCGGCGCCGCGGTGTTCTCCAACACCGACTATGAAGGCAACAAGATCGGCCAGGCCTTCCAGTTCGAAGACCGCATCGGTTTCGGTCTGCGCTTCCTTGGCGGGCACGAGGTGGGGATCCGTGCGACTCACTATTCCAACGCCGGCATGTCGAGCAACAACGACGGGGTAGAAAGCTACTCGCTGCACTACACGATGCCGTTGTAACACCCATGAAAAAAGGAGCGCCTGGCGCTCCTTTTTTGTATTCAGCGATACGCTGTGGCAATCCCCTGGCGTTCGTCGATGCATTCCGGCGCGCCCATTTCGAATTCGCGGCAGATGAGCGGGCGTTTTTCGTAGATCGTGCACATCATCGTGTCGCGATCCAGTGCCGCACACCAGCCGTCGTCCAGACGCAACATGACTTCCCCACCCCATTCATCGGTATCGATATAACGCTCGGGTACGCCGGTGTCAGTGATCAGCATGACTTCGAGCTGACAGCAGCAGGCCGCGCAAGTCGAACAGGTGACGGCGGGCTCGTCGATTGGCTGGAGGGGAATGGTTTTCATGGGCGCAGTGTACGGCAGTGACCCGCACGCGTGTGAAAGCCCTGACGGACGATTACTGCACCAGCCGCCGCGACAACAGGTGCAACAACGGAAACAGCAACGCCCACAACAGGCCGATGCCGATCAAAGTCGGTAACTCGCCGTAGGGAAACTGCACCCCGGCCAGTCGTCCACCGGCGCAATACGACAACGCGCCACCGACGGCCCCGAGCACACTCGCCAGCCACCATGGTCGGGCGCTCCATTGCAGGCAATGGCGCAATGTCGTGGCCAGCAGTGCCCACAACAGCATCAGCCACAGCGGAATCAGCGGCGACAGGTCCTTGAATTCAAAGACCCCAAGACCGCGCAGGCCACTGTCCACGGCGGTGCCCAGAATCACCACGCCGAGAATCAGCCGCCCCTCCGCCGCCCAACTGCTGATCCAGCGCAGATGAATCACCAATACCGCCAGCGCCACCAGTAACCACAGGCTGTTGCCGCCGAGCACGCAGGCCAGCCAGCCGATCTGGAACAGAGCAGCGTTGGCGATCCGCTCAAGCATCGAAGCGTCCGAGCAGTGGCGCCGGCATCGCCGCCGGTTTGGCCAGCAGCAATTGCGCGGTGCCGATGGTGCGTTCGAGGAAGCCGCCCTCGCAGTAACACAGGTAAAACTCCCACAGCCGCAGGAAATAATCGTCGTAGCCCAATTCGCTCAGGCGGCCGTGGGCGTGGCGAAAATTCTCGTGCCACAGGCGCAGGGTCCGGGCGTAGTGCAGGCCGAAGTCTTCCATGTGCAACAGGTTCATGTCGGTGTCACGGCTGACGATTTCGAGCATCTTCTGCACGCAGGGCAGGGCGCCGCCGGGGAAGATATAACGCTGGATGAAGTCCACGCCGCGTTTTGCCTGCTCGTAGCGCTGGTCCCGGATGGTGATCGCTTGCAGCAGCATCAGGCCGTTGCTCTTGAGCAGGTGCGCGCATTGCTTGAAGTAGGTCGGCAGGAAGCGATGACCGACCGCCTCGATCATCTCGATCGACACCAGTTTGTCGTACTGGCCGGTGAGGTCGCGGTAGTCCTTGAGCAGCAGCGTCACCCGGTCCTGCAGGCCGAGGCTTTCGATGCGCCGGGCGGTGAACGCGTATTGCTCTTTGGACAGGGTGGTCGTGGTGACTTTGCAGCCATAGTGCTGCGCGGCATACAGCGCCATGCTGCCCCAGCCGGTGCCGATCTCCAGCAGGTGGTCGCCGGGCTCCAGTGCGAGCTTCTGGCAGATCCGCTCCAGTTTGTTCAATTGTGCCTGTTCCAGACTGTCGTCCGGGCTGAGGAACTGCGCCGCCGAATACATCATGGTCGGGTCGAGAAACTGCTCGAACAGGTCGTTGCCGAGGTCATAGTGGGCGGCGATGTTTTTCTGCGAGCCCTTGCGTGTGTTGCGGTTGAGCCAGTGCAGACCGCGCACCAGCGGCCGGCCGATTTTCGCCAGTCCACCCTCCATGCCGTCGAGCACTTCGAGGTTGCTGACGAAGACGCGCACCACGGCGGTCAGGTCCGGTGAACTCCAGTAGCCGTGAATGAACGCTTCCCCGGCGCCAATCGAGCCGTTGCCCGCGACCATGCCCCAGGCCGCTGCATCAAGGACATGAATCTCGCCCAGCAGCGCACTGCCCGGTGTGCCGAAGACCTGGCGTTCGCCGTCCTCGATCACCACCAGTTGCCCATGCTTGAGCTGTGCGAGCTGACGCAGGACACCGCGACGCAGCAGCGAACCGGTGATGCCGTGCGTACTGAACGGGATGGCGGCTCTGGCCGAAACGCTAGAGGATTTCATGGCGGTGCTCCTCGGGAGACGCAGTGGCGGTTCGAAAGCTGTCGTCAGCCGTCCGATGGGGAAACAGCGGGGTACGCTTGAGCAGCAAGCGCAGGGCCTGCCAATAGATCGCGAGGGCGGTTTTCGCGGTCATCCACGGAAAGCGCCACAGATGCCGGTGCAAGTTGCGTCGATCAAGAGGTTCGCGTTTCAGGTTGAGCGTGGCGTCGAACAGTTTTCGTTCGCCCTGCCAGTCGGCCATGTGCACGCCCAGGGTTTGTGCGGCGGGGCTGAAGCTCATGCGGTATTCCAGGTCCGGCGGCAGGAACGGTGACACGTGAAACGCCTTGGCAACGGCGAAGTGCTGGTGGAAGTCGCGCACGCTGGTCGGCGCCCGCGCCGGCAGCACATAGTGATAGCGCTCGCGCCACGGCGTGTTGCTGACTTCGCAGAGAATCGCCGCCAGTTGCCCGTCGGCTTCGTGGCAATAAAAGAAACTCACCGGGTTGAACGCCAGGCCCCAACTGCGGGGCTGGGTCAGCAGGCAGATCGAGCCCTGCGGCTCGTGACCGAGGGCCTCGCCGACCTGCAGGCGCACCGCATCGATCAGCCGCACACCGCGACCGGTAAAGGTCTTGAGATAGTCGATCTCGCGAAACGAGAACGGTGCAAAGCGGCTCGTGCCGGACAGTGGCGAGAGGTTCAGCACCGCGTCCTGTTCGGCCAGGTCGAGATACAGAAGTCCGATCCGGTAGCGGAACTCATGCCGCCGCGGGGCGAAGCGCCGATGGGCGATCCAGCCACTGTAGAGTGCGCTGTTCACAGGCTTTCTCCGAACGCGGCGGCGACGCGTAAAGCGCTGACCACGCCGTCTTCATGAAAACCGTTGGCCCAGTAGGCGCCGCAATAATGGGTGTGCTGCGCGCCGTCGAGTTCGGCCCAGCGCTGTTGGGCCGCCACCGCTGCGAGGCTGAATTGCGGATGGGCGTAGGTGAATCGCGCAAGCACTTTGGACGGGCTGATGCCGGCACTCTGGTTGAGGCTGACACAGAACGTGGTGTCGCTCTGGATGCCCTGCAGGATATTCATGTCGTAAGTCACGGCCGCCTGGGTGTGGCCCGCCCCACCGAGACGATAGTTCCAGCTGGCCCAGGCCCGTTTGCGCATCGGCAACAGACGGGTGTCGGTGTGCAGCACCACTTCGTTGTCGGCGTAGGGCAGGGCACCGAGGATCTCCCGTTCGGCACGGCTCGGATTGGCGAGCAGGCGCAATGCCTGATCGCTGTGGCAGGCCAGCACGACTTTGTCGAAATGTTCGATGCCGACGGGGCTGTGGATAACCACGCCGTGTTCGTTGCGTTCGATCCGGTTTACCGGGCAGTTCACGCGGATCCGCTCTTTGAATGACGCGGTCAGCGGTGCGAGGTAGGCACTGGAGCCACCCTCGATCACTCGCCATTGCGGGCGATTGCTGACCGACAACAAACCGTGGTTCTCGAAAAACCGCACAAAGAACTGCAGCGGAAAATTCAGCATCTCGGCCATCGGCATCGACCAGATCGCCGCGCCCATCGGCACGATGTAATGCAGGATGAAACGCTCGCCGTAGCCGCCGGCCTTGAGGTAGTCGTCCAGTGTGGTGTCGCTGGCGATCCGCTGTTCGGCGAGGTCGCGCCGGGCTTCCTTGTTGAAACGCAGGATGTCGCGCAGCATGCCCCAGAACCCCGGCGAAAACAGATTGCTGCGCTGAGCGAAGAGGCTGTCGAGGTTGTTGCCGTTGTATTCCAGACCAGTGTCCGGATCGGTCACCGAAAAGCTCATCTCGGTGTCCTTGCTGCTCACACCCAATTGGCCGAGCAGGCGAATGAAGTTCGGGTAGGTCCAGTCGTTGAACACGATGAACCCGGTGTCCACGGCATATTCGCGACCATCCACCGTGACTTGTACGGTGTGTGTATGGCCGCCGACCCAATCGCCGGCCTCGAACACCGTGACGTCATGTCGGCGACCGAGCAGGTAGGCGCAGGTCAGCCCTGCGATCCCGCTGCCGACAACGGCGATGTTCACGTCGGATCCCGCAAGGGTGGTGTGCTGCGCACCATGCGCTTGCCGATCGCCAGTTGTACTTGTGCGGGCATTTTCGACAACGGCCAGAGCGCCGCCATGAACAGTGCCGGAAAGGCAATCTCCAGCGGCCGGTCCTTGAGCTTTCCGAAAATGTGGCTCGCGGCTTTTTCCGCAGGCCAGCTCAATGGCATCGGGAAGTCGTTTTTGGCCGTCAGAGGCGTTTCGACAAAGCCCGGACTGATGATGGTGACTTCAATGCCTTCGTCCGCCAGATCGATGCGCAATGACTCGAACAGATAACGCAGTCCGGCTTTCGACGCACCGTAGGCTTCGGCCCGGGGAAGTGGCACGTAGGTGACGGAGCTGGCCATGCCCACCAGATGCGGCGCGGTTCCTTTACGCAGCAGAGGCAGGGCGGCTTCGATGCAATAACTGCTGGCGAGCAGGTTGGTGCGTACCACATGCTCGACGATCGTAGCGTCGAACTGTTTTGCATCCACGTATTCGCAGGTGCCGGCGTTGAGGATCACGCTGTCCAGTGACCCCCAGTCCAGCACGATCTGCTCACCGATTTCCCGCACCGTCTGGCTGTTGGTGAGGTCCCCGGCCACGACCAGTACCTGGCCCGGGTAGCGTTGCGACAGTTCTTTGAGCGGTGCGACCTGGCGGGAACTGACTGCCAGGTGCGCACCGCTTTTCAGAATCTCTTCCGCCAGTGCTGCACCGATGCCACTGCTGGCACCGGTCAGCCAATAACGGCGTGGCGTTGAACGGCTCATCCCAGTCTCCTTTTCAGCCAGGCGATTACCCGGCCCAATATGGGTAAATGTTCGTAAAGCAGAGCCCCGGCATCGAAGTAATCCCGGTGGCGATAAACCTTGTCGCGCCAGAGCAGGTGCGAACAGCCCGTGACGCGAATCAGCCGCCCGCCCGCCAGACGCGGGTGGCGGTAGCTCATGACCCAGCGCAGGTAACCTTCGCAGTCGCCGATCTGGTCGAAGCCGTGGAAGTCGAACCTCAGTTCACTGACGTTGGCGTACAGCTCGCTGAAGTAGTCGCGCAATTGCCCCAGCCCCTGCACCTCGTGCAGCGGATCGGTGAAATGAATGTCCTCGCTGTAGAGCGCGTCCAGGCTGTGCAGGTTGTCCCTGTTCAACTGGGCGAACTGGCGGGCGAAACGGCGCAGGAATTCACTCATGGCCTTCTCCGACAGACGCACGGGAGGGCAGGTTCTTGAACGCGGTCAGTGCCCGCTCCCGCGAGGTGCTCAGGTTGACGATCGGCGGCGGATAGTCCGCCACGCCGAACAGTCCGCCAGCGCTTGCAGGGTTGTGCACTTCTTTCTTGTTCAGCCCGGCCAGCTCAGGCAGCCAATGCTTGATGAACAGGCCTTCGCTGTCGAATTTTTCCGACTGGCTGATCGGATTGAAGATTCGGAAATACGGCGCCGCATCGGTGCCGGTCGACGCGCTCCACTGCCAGCCGCCGTTGTTGGCCGCCAGATCGCCGTCGATCAGGTGGCGCATGAAAAAACGCTCGCCTTCGCGCCAGTCGATCAGCAGGTTCTTGGTCAGAAACATCGCTACGACCATGCGCAGGCGATTGTGCATCCAGCCGGTTTCGAGCAATTGGCGCATGGCCGCGTCGATGATCGGCAGGCCGGTGCGTGCCTCCTGCCAGGCCGCCAGCTCCTGGGGCGCATCGCGCCAGGCCAGGGCTTCGGTTTCCGGGCGGAACGCACGATGCCGGGAGACCCGTGGGTAGCCGACCAGAATGTGTTTGTAGAACTCGCGCCACAACAGTTCGTTGATCCAGGTAACCGCGCCGACCTTGCCGCTTTCGAATTCGCCCTGATTGCTTTGCAGCGCGGCATGCAGGCACTGGCGCGGCGAGATCACACCGGCCGCGAGATAGGCCGAGAGCTGGCTGGTGCCGGGCTTGGCCGGGAAGTCGCGCTCGCTTTTGTAGTAATCGATCTGTACGTCGGCGAAGGTGTCGAGGCGTCGTTGGGCCTCGGTTTCGCCGGCGGGCCACAGGTTGCGCAACGCTTGGCCGGGTGTCGGGAATCCTTTGATGGAATCGGGTACCGGATCGCTGGCGATGTTCAGTGGGGCCTGTGCGGACGGCGCTTTTATCAAGGAGGGCATCGAACGATGCAGACGCTCATAGCAGACCTTGCGGAACTGACTGAACACCTGAAAGTAGGTGCCGGTCTTGGTCAGCACGCTGCCGGGCTTGAACAACAACTGATCGAGATAGCTGTGAAAGGCGATGCCTTCGGCCTGCAATGCCCGGGCAACGGCCGCATCGCGGCGGCTTTCATGGACGCCGTATTCCTCGTTGACGTGAACAGCCTCGACCTGCAAATCCCGGCAAAGCTCAAGCAGTACCGCCGGGGCCTGATCCCAGTGCGGGGCGCTGCGGATCAACAGCGGGATGTTCAGTTCGCCAAGGGTTTTGCTCAATTTCCGCAGGTTGCGCAGCCAGAAATCGACCTTGCACGGTGCGTCGTCATGTTCCTGCCATTGTTCGGGGCTCAACAGGTACACGGCCACGGTCGGGCCACGCTCGGCGGCGGCCGTCAGGGCGGTGTTGTCATGTTGGCGCAGGTCGCTGCGCAGCCAGATCAATTGCATGTTGTTCTCTGCACGAATCATTAAATCAACCTACGCTGAAGGAGTGCCCGATGTGCCGACAAGGGATCTTCGGCCAGGTACAGATCAGCGATCTCGGAGGTTCTTACGGACAACTCGGCGTGGTGGATGCACACCGTTGGTCCGGCAATCATTTTCGGGCAACTGATGCCATTCAACAGTTTCGGCAACTGCGCCAGGTTCATGGCCTTGCTGGAATACAGCAGTACGCCACGGGCTTGCAGATGATCGACTGCCAACGCCAGCTCCCCGGCAGGTAACGGCCAGTCGAACACTTGGACCGGACAGTCGGCGCTGCTGATCAGCCAGGCGCAGAGCCACAGGTGCGGCTCCAGCAGTAAATCCGATTGGTTGATCAGCAGCAGCGGCGCCGTGCGCAACTGACGGTTGTTATGGTAGATGCGTGCGCCGAATTTGCTACGCAGCCAGGCGTGAAAGAACACCCGTTCCATCTGCGCACCGAACTGGCCTTGCCAGCGCTGTTCGAGGTCCGCCAGCAACGGCATCAGCAATTGCTCACACAGGGTTCTCGGCGGGTACAGCGCCATTGCCTGGTTGACGCTGTCGTCGAGGCTGCGCTCGTTCAATTGCGTGACCGCCAGCAGCGCGGCCTGGTGCAAGGGCTGCCATTCGTTTTCCAGGGGCTCGTTGACGGTTTGCGGTGTGTCGAGCAGCGGTTTGACCTGACTGACCGCCACGCCACGGTTGAGCCAGGTGAGGATGTGCTGGATACGCTGTACATGCTCGGCCGAATACAGCCGATGCCCCTTGGGCGTGCGTTGCGGCACGATCAGCCCGTAACGGCGCTCCCAGGCGCGCAGGGTGATCGCATTGACGCCGGTCTGGCGCGCGACCTCGCGAATCGGCAGCCAGCCTTCGTCGAGGGCTTTTTTGAAGTCGGCGCCGAGGTCTTCGCGGGCGCTGGTGTCGGGTGAGTCGTTCATCAAATGGCGTTTCGCAGGCTGAGGTTTTCCGGGTGCGGTTGCAGGTAAACCTGTTGCGCGATGTACGGATCGGGGTGTTGGCGAAAGTGATGCTTGAGCAGCGTCAGCGGCACCACCAGCGGCACGATGCCGTGGCGGTACTGGCCGATGACGTGCTGCATCTCCTGTTTGTCTTCGGCGCTGATGGCCCGTTTCAGGTAACCGCTGATGTGCTGCAACACGTTGCTGTGGGTGCGACGTGTGGCGCAGGTGGTCAGCGCCGCCATCAACTGGCTGAAGTAGCGCGGGCCGAGCTCCACGGGTTCGGTCTGCCCCATGTTGCCCAGCAGACTGCCCAGCGCCTTGTATTGCACCGGGTTGTGGGCCATCAGCAGGTATTTGTAGCGCGAGTGGAAGTCGGTGAGGGCGCGGCGGCTCAGGCCTTGCCGGAGCACGTGCTGCCAATCGCTGTAGGCGAATACCCGGGTGATGAAATTTTCCCGCAGGACCGGATCATTCAGGCGCCCGGCTTCTTCCACCGGCAGGTCGGGGTGCCGGGCGCAGAAGGCCTGGGCATAGATCCCGCGCCCGCTACCAATCGGTGCGCCGTTGGCGTGATAGACCTTGACCCGTTCCAGTCCACAGGATGGCGATTGCTGCATGAAGATATAGCCGCAGATGCCGTCGAGTTCGGTGGCCATTTTCTCGCCATAGGCGGACAGCGCATCGGTGACGTCGGTCTCGCGATGAACCGTTCCGAGGGCCTGGGGATGGTCCGGGTCGCCCACCAGCCGGATCGGCTCGCGGGGAATGCCCAGGCCAATCGCGACTTCCGGACACACCGGGACAAATTCGAAATATTCAGTGAGTGTGTGGGTGCACAGCCGTGATGCCTTGTGTCCGCCGTTGTAGCGCACTTCGGCTCCCATCAGGCAGGCGCTGATGGCGATCTTGGGTGGGGACGGTTCGGACATGACGGCACCTCGAATCTGAATTTGTACAGAATATTTATTCTGTACAACATTCCTCCAGCATAGATTCAAAGGTGTACAAGTCAAATTATTTGTACAAGATTTTAGCGAAGGTCAGCGCCAACCCATTTTCCAGTGCGCATCGTCTTGCAATACATGCCAGTCCAATTGCGTGGTGCGCCTGGTCAGCACTGCCTGCATTTCGATCTCCAGCACCGTGCCGTTCTCGTCGCGGAGCAGGTCTGTCACCAGAAAATGCTTTTCACGGTTTTGCGGCAGGGCTGCTGTCCATTTCGACAGCAGCAGTTTTTGCGGATTGATGCGGTTCACTGCAGGTGTTCGTGCAGGCGGCGTGCAGCTTCCTGGCCACTGAGCCACGCGCCTTCGACCCGGCCCGACAGGCACCAGTCGCCGCACGCATACAGACCCAGGTCTGCGTCCGCCAGTGTGCCCCACTCATGGCTGGTGGCCGGGCGGGCGTAGAGCCAGCGGTGGGCGAGGCTGAAGGTCGGTGCGGGCATGGCGCTGTGCAGTAACTCGGCAAAGGCACCGTGCAGGTGCTCGATCACGGCTTCCTTGGAGAGGTCGATGTGCTGTCGGCTCCAGGCGCTGGTGGCGTGCAGAACCCAGGTGTCGAGGGTGTTGTCGCGCCCAGGTTTACTGCGGTTGCGGGCCAGCCAGTCGAGAGGACTGTCCTGTACGAAGCAGCCTTCGATCGGTGTATCCAGCGGCGTGTCGAAGGCGAGGGCGACGGCCCAGGTCGGGTCCATCTTCACTCCGGCGGCGGCACCGGCCAGTTTCGGCGCGGCGGCCAGCAATGCGGTGGCCTGAGGCGCCGGCGTGGCGATCACGACGTGGCTGAACGGGCCGTGAGTGAAACCTTCCGCGTCTTGCAGGTGCCAATGTTCTTCGCCGCGATAGACCTCGGTGATCCTGCAGGCGAAATGCACTTCCAGGCCGTCGAGCAAACCACGGGTGATGGCGCTCATGCGCGGCGAGCCGACCCAGCGGGTCTGCTCGTCCGGCGACAGGTTCAGTTGTCCGCCATGAAAGGTGTACAGCTGCGGCGCCCACTCGGCGACCCAGCCCTGACTTTGCCAGCGCTGGACTTCGGTGACGAAGCGTCGGTCGCGGGCTGTGAAATATTGCGCACCCATGTCCAGCGAGCCGGCGTCACTGCGCTTGCTCGACATGCGTCCGCCGCTGCCGCGGCTTTTATCGAACAACTGGACGGTGTGCCCGGCCTCGGTCAGGGCCTGGGCGGCGGAGAGTCCGGCGATGCCGGTGCCAATGATTGCGATAGGTACAGTCATAGGGGCCTCGTTTACCTTTCTGTACAGACTACGCCGTGGATGAAACCTGTACAATTTTGTTTTCTGGTATAACTTCCAGCGTTTTCGTTCTGACAGCTTGGCCTATTGTTAAACAATAGAGCCTGTCCGATAGAAAAGATCCCTGCTTATAAAAATAGACTAGTGATCGAAGTAAAACGCCACGCGAGGAAGATGTCATGCACATATTGCTGACCGGCGGTACTGGATTGATCGGACGTCAGCTCTGCCGGCACTGGTCGGGTCAGGGCCACCGGTTGACCGTGTGGAGCCGTCGTGCGGAAAAGGTCGCGAAAATCTGCGGCGCTCAAGTGCGTGGCATCGCGCGTCTGGAAGACCTTGGCGATGAACCGGTCGATGTGATCGTCAACCTTGCAGGCGCGCCGATTGCCGATCGGCCGTGGACCCATCGGCGCAAGGCGTTGTTGTGGAGCAGCCGGATCACGCTCACCGAGACGTTGCTGGCGTGGCTGGAACATCGCGGGCAGAAACCGTCACTGCTGATTTCAGGCTCGGCCGTGGGCTGGTACGGAGACGGCGGCGAGCGTGAGTTGACCGAAGAGTCGCCACCGGTGGTCGACGATTTCGCCAGCCAGCTGTGCATTGCCTGGGAGGAAACCGCGCAACGCGCCGAAGCGATGGACATCCGCGTAGTACTGGTGCGGACCGGGCTGGTGCTGTCGGCCGAGGGCGGTTTTTTGTCGCGCCTGTTGCTGCCGTTCAAACTCGGGCTGGGCGGGCCTTTGGGCAATGGCCGGCAGTGGATGCCTTGGATTCATATCGACGATCAAATCGCCCTGATTGATTTTCTTCTGCACCGCGATCAGGCGAGTGGTCCTTATAATGCGTGCGCGCCGAAACCTGTGCGCAATCGCGAATTCGCCAAGACGCTGGGCAGCGTGCTGCATCGCCCGGCGTTCATGCCGATGCCGGCCCTCGCCTTGAAGGTCGGGCTCGGCGAGATGTCATTGCTGTTGCTGGGTGGCCAACGGGCCACGCCGGCACGCTTGCTGGAAGCCGGATTCAGTTTCCGCTTCACGGATTTACGCGCGGCCCTGGACGATCTCTCCGGCCGCCTCTGAAATAGGACGTTGCATGACCGATCACGCCTTGCTTCTGGTCAACCTGGGTTCGCCGGCTTCCACTTCGGTGGCCGACGTGCGCAGCTACCTCAATCAATTTCTGATGGACCCGTACGTGATCGACCTGCCGTGGCCGGTGCGGCGTCTGCTGGTGTCGCTGATCCTGATCAAGCGTCCCGAGCAGTCGGCTCATGCCTACGCCTCGATCTGGTGGGATGAAGGTTCGCCACTGGTGGTGCTCAGCCGTCGCCTGCAGCAGCAGATGACGTCACAGTGGACCCACGGCCCGGTGGAACTGGCCATGCGTTACGGGCAGCCGTCGATCGAATCGGCGCTGCTCAAACTGGTGGCAGCAGGGCATAAGCGCATTACGCTCGCACCGCTTTATCCACAGTTCGCCGACAGCACCACGACCACCGTGATCGAAGAGGCCAAGCGGATAGTTCGCGAGAAAAAACTCGACGTACAACTGTCGGTGTTGCAGCCATTCTACGATCAGCCGGAATATCTCGATGCCCTCGTGGCGAGCGCCCGACCGCACTTGCAACAGGATTACGATCACCTGTTGCTGAGCTTCCACGGTTTGCCGGAACGGCATCTGACCAAGCTCAATCCGGGCCATCGCTTCGATGGTCACGGCGATTGCTGCGCCGGTGCGCCGCCGGAAGTGGTTGCGACCTGCTATCGCGGCCAGTGCCTGCGCACGGCAGCCGAGTTCGCCAAGCGCATGGGCATCCCGGACGGCAAATGGTCGGTGTCGTTCCAGTCGCGGCTGGGCAAGGCGAAATGGATCGAGCCGTACACCGAAGCGCGGCTGGATGAGCTGGCCAAGAGCGGCGTGAAGAAGATTCTGGTGATGTGCCCGGCGTTTGTCGCCGATTGCATCGAGACCCTGGAAGAGATCGGCGATCGCGGCAAGGAACAGTTCCGCGAAGCGGGAGGGGAGGAGCTGGTGCTGGTGCCGTGCCTGAACGATGACCCGCAATGGGCCAAGGCATTGGCGGCTTTGTGTGAGCGGGCGCCGTTGGCCCTCTGAAAGCATCGCCAGCAGGCTGGCTCCCACAGGAAAATGCATTCCAATGTGGGAGCCAGCCTGCTGGCGATAGCGGTCTTTCAGGCGATGAAGCTACAGCTTAGATCAGCGGCTCATCCGCCTTCTTGTGTTTCCAGCTGTCGTTGCCCGGCAGGATCAGGTTCAGCGCAATCGCCACCACCGCGCACAGCGCGATGCCTTTGAGGCCGAAATCGTCCGGACCGGTGCCGGTGCCGACCAGCACACCGCCGATCCCGAACACCAGGGTCACCGAAACGATCACCAGATTGCGCGCCTCGCCCAGATCGATCTTGTGGCGGATCAGGGTGTTCATCCCCACCGCTGCGATCGAACCGAACAACAGGCACAGAATCCCGCCCATCACCGGCACCGGAATGCTTTGCAGCAGGGCGCCGAACTTGCCGATGAACGCCAGGGCGATGGCGAAGATCGCCGCCCAGGTCATGATTTTCGGGTTGTAGTTCTTGGTCAGCATCACCGCGCCAGTGACTTCGGCGTAGGTGGTGTTGGGCGGACCGCCGAACAGGCCGGCCGCCGTGGTAGCGATACCGTCACCCAGCAGCGTGCGATGCAGGCCCGGCTTCTTCAGGTAGTCGCGACCGGTCACGCTGCCGACCGCAATCACACCGCCGATGTGTTCGATGGCCGGGGCCAGCGCCACCGGGACGATGAACAGGATCGCCTGCCAGTTGAACTCCGGCGCGGTGAAGTGAGGCAGTGCAAACCACGGGGCCGCCGCAATCTTCGCGGTGTCGACGACACCGAAATAGAACGACATGGCGAAACCCACCAGCACGCCGGAGATGATCGGCACCAGACGGAAGATGCCTTTGCCGAACACCGCCACGATCAACGTGGTCAGCAGCGCCGGCATCGAGATCATCATCGCGGTCTGATAGTGGATCAGCTCCGAGCCGTCACCGGCCTTGCCCATCGCCATGTTCGCGGCAATCGGCGCCATGGCCAGGCCAATGGAGATGATCACCGGGCCAATCACCACCGGTGGCAGCAGACGGTCGATGAACCCGGTGCCTTTGATCTTCACGGCCAGGCCGAGGAAGGTGTAGACGAAACCGGCCGCCATCACGCCGCCCATGGTCGCGGCGAGGCCGAACTGGCCTTTGGCGAGAATGATCGGGGTGATGAAGGCAAAGCTCGACGCGAGGAACACCGGCACCTGACGCCCGGTGACGATCTGGAACAGAATCGTGCCCAGACCTGCGGTGAACAGTGCCACGTTCGGGTCAAGGCCCGTGATCAGCGGCATCAGCACCAGGGCGCCGAAAGCCACGAACAGCATCTGCGCGCCGGACAGCACCGTGCGCCAGAGCGGATCGTTGAACTCATCCTGCATGGTCAAGCGTCCTTCTGCTTGGTGCCGAAGATCTTGTCACCGGCATCGCCAAGCCCAGGAATGATGTAACCGTGCTCGTTGAGTTTCTGATCGATGGACGCGGTGTAGATGATCACGTCCGGGTGAGCCTGCTCGACAGCGGCAATGCCTTCCGGCGCGGCAACCAGAACCATCGCGCGGATGTCCTTGCAGCCGGCCTTCTTCAGCAGGTCGATGGTCGCGACCATGGAGCTGCCGGTGGCGAGCATCGGGTCGATGATCATGGCCAGGCGTTCGTCGATTTCCGGAACCAGTTTTTCCAGATAGGTGTGGGCCTGCAGGGTTTCTTCGTTACGGGCAACGCCGACGGCGCTGACTTTCGCGCCCGGGATCAGGCTCAGCACGCCTTCGAGCATGCCGATGCCGGCACGCAGGATCGGCACGACGGTAATCTTCTTGCCGGCGATTTTCTCCACCGACACCGTGCCGCACCAACCTTCGATATCGTAGGTTTCCAGCGGCAGGTCTTTGGTAGCTTCATAGGTCAACAGGGCACCGACTTCCTGAGCGAGCTCGCGGAAATTCTTGGTGCTGATGTCTGCACGGCGCATAAGGCCAAGTTTGTGACGGATCAGCGGATGGCGGATCTCTTGGATGGACATGGGGAAAGGCTCCGGCGGCGGGCAAAAAAACCGGCCTAGATTAATCTATCCGAGGGTGATGTCCTATAGGACATACAGTACGTTAGTCCACAAATGCTTGATTCGGCCGTGCGGGATGCGTACCTTTGCCCGCTTTTCCGAAACAGACCCCCCTTGGAGAGCGCCATGTCCGCTGATCTCGAGCATATCCGTCAAATCATGCGAGAGGCTGACTGCCTGTACACCGAAGCTGAAGTCGAGGCTGCCATTGCCCGCGTCGGTGCACAAATCAACGAACAACTGGCCGAGAGCAACCCGGTGGTGTTCTGTGTGATGAACGGCGGGCTGATTTTCTCCGGCAAACTGCTGACCCATCTGCAGTTCCCGCTGGAAGCGTCCTACCTGCACGCCACCCGCTATCGCAACGAAACCAGCGGCGGCGACCTGTTCTGGAAAGCCAAGCCGGAAGTCTCGTTCATCGACCGCGACGTGCTGATCATCGACGACATCCTCGACGAAGGTCACACCCTGGGCGCGATCATCGACTTCTGCAAACACGCCGGTGCCCGTGCCGTGCACACCGCGGTGCTGATCGACAAGGACCACGACCGCAAGGCCCGTCCTGACCTGAAAGCCGATTTCGTCGGCCTGCCATGCGTTGACCGTTACATCTTCGGTTACGGCATGGACTACAAAGGCTACTGGCGCAACGCCAACGGGATCTTCGCCGTCAAAGGCATGTAAGAACCCCTGTAAGATCGCAGCCCCGGCTGCGATCTTTTGCTTTTAAAGGCTGCTAAAGTGCTCGGCCCCGCCCTCCGGAGCCTGTCATGAGCCTCTTGATCCGCAGCTGCGCCGCCCTGTTGCTGACCCTCAGCCTGCCCCTGGCCGCCGCGCCGATGCACAGCCAGTTCCTGCCGCCCGACGACCTCACCCTGCGCGATGCCGAACCCGAGCAGCAACAACTGTTGCAGGTCACCGACTATTCGGTGGTGGTCGGCGCCCAGCGTCAGTCCAATCAGCAGCCGATTCCGGTCACGTCGCCATTGATGATCCGCCTCAAGGGCAAATCCCTGAACAAGGGCGCGACGATCAATCAGGTGCTGGTCAGCTTCGATGGCGAAAGCAAAAGCCTGAAAAAACCGGTATACGACGACCAGCGCAAGACCCTGACCCTGTTTTATCCGCTGGCCCAATACCGGGTGATCATCGATCTGTTGCGCAATGACACCGTGTATGTGCAATTCCTCAGCTACGCCAACGGCCACATCTGGGCCGATCTGCACACCGGCAGCACGCGTGCGCGTTGAGCCTCGTGCCCGGGCGGGGGTAAACTGCCCGCCCCGTGAAATGTCTGCGAGCTGGAGTCGGCAATGCGTAAAGATAAGAAGCAAGTGATTGGTGACGAGATCGGCGATGAGCAGATCAAGCTGTTCCTCGATTTTGAGCCGGTCGACGCCACTTCGCCGTCGCTGCACAAACTGGTCAAGGCGTACCGTGGCCTGCGCATCGACGATTTTGAGCGTTTCCTGACGTTCTTCGTTGCAGCCGGTTATGACGTGGATGGCAAGGACGAGCATGGCCAGACCTTCGTCGATCAGATCCGCGATCAACGCAACGCCCCGGAATACATCGAGCTGATCGAGAAAGCGCGCGGCTGATAGCCGAAGTTTTCCACAGGCATAAAAAAACGCCCCGCACTCACTGAGTACGGGGCGTTTTTCATGGAGCCGAATCAGGCGTAGCTTTCGGTCTCGTTGCTGGCTTCAACCAGTTCCAGCGCGACGTTGTTGTGCGCGTTGATCTTGCGATACAGCGCAGCGTCGGTTTCCAGGACCTTTTCACGGGCCGGGAAGATTTCCGCCAGTTTGGCAGCCCACTCACCCTTGGCCTTGGCCGGGAAGCACTTCTCGATCAGTTCCAGCATGATCGAAACGGTCACCGAAGCGCCTGGCGAAGCGCCGAGCAGGGCGGCGAGGGAGCCGTCCTTCGCAGCGACGAGTTCGGTACCGAACTGCAGGATGCCGCCTTTTTTCGGGTCTTTCTTGATGATCTGCACCCGTTGACCGGCCACTTCCAGGCGCCAGTCTTCGGCTTTCGCCTCCGGGTAGAAACGACGCAGGGATTCCAGGCGCTGTTCCATCGACTGCATCACTTCGCTGACCAGGTACTTGGTCAGGTCCATGTTGTTCTTGGCCACGGCCAGCATCGGGCCGATGTTGCCGGCGCGAACCGACAGCGGCAGGTCCATGAAGGAGCCGTGCTTGAGGAACTTGGTGGTGAAACCGGCGTATGGCCCGAACAGCAGGGACTTCTTGCCATCGACCACGCGGGTGTCCAGGTGCGGCACGGACATCGGTGGCGAACCCACCGCAGCCTGGCTGTAGACCTTGGCCTGGTGATGCTTGACCACTTCAGGGTTGTCGCAACGCAGCCACTGGCCGCTGATCGGGAAGCCGCCGAAGCCTTTGCTTTCTTCGATGCCCGAGGCTTGCAGCAGCGGCAGGGCCGCGCCACCGGCGCCGAGGAATACGAACTTGGCGTCGACTTCGCGGCTGCTGCCGCTGTTGACGTCCTTGATGCTGACGGTCCAGCCGTTGGCGTTACGCTTGAGGCCAGTCACGCGCTTGCAGTATTTGACCTGGGCATCCGGAGCGCTGGTCAGGTGCTTGAGCAACTGATTGGTCAGCGCGCCGAAGTTGACGTCGGTACCGTTCATCACGCGGGTGGCGGCGAGCACCTGGTCTTTCGGACGGCCCGGCATCATCAATGGCATCCACTCGGCCATCTTCGCCTTGTCTTCGGTGTATTCCATGTCGGCGAAGGCGTGATGCTTGTGCAGCGTGTTGAAGCGCTCCTTGAGGAACGAAACGCCTTTTTCACCTTCGACGTAGCTCAGGTGCGGCACCGGGCTGATGAAGGACTTGCACGAGCCGAACGTGCCTTTCTTGGTCAGGTACGACCAGAACTGCTTCGACACTTCAAACTGGGTGTTGATGTGTACGGCTTTCTTGATGTCGACGGTGCCGTCGGCATTCTGCGGTGTGTAGTTCAGCTCGCAGAGGCCGGCGTGGCCGGTACCGGCGTTGTTCCACGGGTTGGAACTTTCCGCGGCACCGGAATCCATCAGTTCGACGACTTCCAGCTTGATCGCCGGGTCGAGTTCCTTGAGCAGCACTGCAAGGGTGGCACTCATGATGCCGGCCCCAACCAGAACTACGTCGACTGCTTCGTTATGCGCCATTTAACGCGTCTCCAAAATCTGCAGCACCAAATTGTCGGCATGGCTGCCAGGTGTCCGGGGCAGGTCAGTTACGCCCCAGGTACCCATGGCCAGGTTTGCCATGTCCGAATCTTCGCAATTTTTCGCAACTTCGACGGATGCGTGCGGCCTGGCTTCAAGAGTCACATGAACTCATTTCAGCACGTGGCTGGCAATTCGACTTATGGTCGAGACATCCGTTTGTGCAACCAAATCCGTAGCGGACAGGCTTCAGGCTCCGGTATTCGAGGCGTACCCGTTCCTGTGTCGTTGGGCTGTTTCAGACGCTAATGGTGCATGTTCAGACGCAAAACTATTCATTTGCTCGCCACACTCTTGTGAAGTTGTGAAAACCCGTTTTTTTCACGCTCTTTTGAAGACGTGAACCTCAAAAAGGGCTGTCCCGGCTGGCACCGTGCCCGGAGGGGCAAACAACTCAGTGACCGAGCGTCATGACAGCTCTGCAGATTCGCGAAAAGCGGGGATTTGCCAGGGAAACAGCAAGCACGCCAGCTTCACTCGATCTGTGTGGGCGGCTCTCTGTGGGCGATTTGGATGCCAATGCAAGCGCATTGACGCTGTTGCGGGGCCCGATCAGGAGACGTCCTTATAATCGGGGGGAGATTGTATCGAAGAAATGCGGGGAGTTGGTCGAGTTTAATGACTTTTATTAGGCATCCGGTCAGATGCTCAACATCGCCTGGGCACGTGCGCGAGGGCGCTGCTGTTCGACCCGGGCACTGGCCGGCAACGGCTGGTGCAGCCAGTTGAGGCGGATTTCCTCGATTTCGACCCAGCCGTCACCCATTGGCTGCAGGCTGCACTGCTTGAAAGCCTGGCAATGGCCGTTGCGGTCGAGCAGGGCGAAGCTGCGGTGCAGCGGGCGTGGAGCGAACAACGAGATCAGATAGCGCATGGTGTGGTTCCTTCTGGAGATCTGTGACGAAGATTGTCAAAAGACCGTGAACCGAACATGTATGGGGGGTGAACAATCTGTGACAGGAACCGCGTGCAGCGGGGTTTGTCTGAGATTTCAGTGCTGGTGACCCGCAGTGGCCCACCGCTATACTGCGGGCCTGTCTGTGCCTGATTCTGGAGAGAAGAGCATGTTGCAACGCCTGTTGTTCGGTTTGATCACTGTGACCAGTTTGACCCTGGTTGGCTGCGCCCACAGCCCGCAACAACTGAGCCCGGAACCGAAGCTGACCACTCAGCTGGCACCGGTCGGCCACGGCCAGCCTGTCGTGGTTCGCGTGGTCGACGGTCGTCCGTCGCCAACCCTGGGCACCCGCGGTGGCCTGTACCCGGAAACCAGCGCCATCACCGTCCAGCGCGAGCAGATCGTGCCGAAGTTGCAGGCCCAGGCCGAAGCGGCCGTGCGTCTGCTGGGCTTCACCCCGTCCAACGGTGCGATGAATGCTCCACAACTGACCGTGACCCTGACTGAACTGAAATACCAGTCGCCGAAAGAAGGCATGTACGTGACCGAAGCCACCATCGGCGCGACCTTCCGCTCCGACGTGCAGAGCGGCAACCGTCGCTACAGCGGCCGTTACGGTGCTTCGCTGGACCAGCGTTTCGGCATGGCACCGAACCAGGAAACCAACACCAAACTGGTCAGCGACGTGCTGAGCGACGCGCTGACCCGTGTGTTCAAGGATCCGAGCATAGGCCAGATCCTCGCCGAATAAGGCATGCGTCAGATGTGAAAAAGCCCGGGGCCAACGATGGCCCCGGGCTTTTTTCATTCAGGCGGCTTGCGAGTAGAAGTCGAGGACGCTGACGCCGGTCAGCAGATCGGTCTCGGGCAAATCCGCATGCTGGTGCCCGCCGAGGGCGCAATACACCAGCCAGTGACGGTCCTGAACATTGAAGGCCAGGCTGCCGACGAGGGTCTGTTGTTCGTCGGACGGGGAGATGAGGTACAGGCGATCCTGGTTTTCAGCGTGAAGCATGTCGCATTCCGTTTACGTTTCGAGGCGCGCAGGGTGGCTGAAACAAATGACGATGCCGTGACACAGGACAGCCATCGGTCGATTGATGGGTAATTTGTCGCAAAGGGTAGGGCAGTGGGGGAGGGTTTCGGTAGAATCCGCGCCGCGGTCGTCGGTCTGGCGTTCGCCATTCCGCTTTAGATTGAGGTCTGTGATGCACTTGATGACGCTGTTTACCGCCCATCCCGCCAAACTGATCAACCTGCTGGCCCTGCTGTTGGCCTTCCCGGGCAGTTGGCTGCTGCACGCGACCCGTCGGCGTGAGCAACGGGCGATGGCCAGTATCGCGGCCCAGCGCCAGAGCCAGCCGGATCAGGAGCCGGTGCTGGACTGGGCAACCCTGCGCATGAACCGGTTTTTCTATCGTTTCGGTTTTGCCTGTCTGGGGCTGGCGTTGCTGATTTCCTGGATCAGCACCCGCTACTGAACGAAAAACGGCGCCCGAAGGCGCCGTTCTTGTATCCGCTCGACACCGCTTACAGCGGCAAGCCGGCCTTGACCCGGTACTGATTGCGTACCGGCGTCGCATATTGCAGCACCAGATACGGACGATGCTCCTCAGGGCAGGCGTCCAGACGGCTTTGCCATTCTTCCTGGGCCTTGGCCAGTTCTTCGGCACCGAACACGTCGGCAGCCTTCGGCACGTTCAACTGCGGATCGGCATCCGCCCACTGCGCGTACGCCAGGTAATGCACCGGGAACAACCGGTAGCCGCCGAGAATCTGCTTGTCCATCTCGACCGCCAGTTGCTTGGTGTCTTCGAACAGTTCGGTGATCGGCGCGGCGAAGTTCACGTGCACCCGGCCCTTGTAGCCGGTGATGCCCTTGGCGATGCTCACGTCGTCCTCGCCCGGCGCCTTGCTGTAGGTGCCGGTGGTGGCGCGAATGTACAGCTCGCGGGCCTTGGCCTGGTCGCACGGGTCGTATTCGTAGCTGATCGATACCGGGGTCAGGTTCAGCGACTGGATGACCTCGCCGAACGGCTCGTCCTTGCGGCTCATGTGGAACATCTTGAGGATCGCCGACTCGGTACGGTCGTCGCCGTCCTTGGCCCGGCCTTCGGCCTGGGCGATCCAGATCGAGGCGCAATCGTTGCGGATCGAGTGGTTGATGTAGGCCGACAGTAACTGGTACGCGGCCATTTTCTCGCGGCGCCCGGTGATCGAGCGGTGCACGATGAAGCTCTTGTTCAGACGCATCAGGTCGCTGACGAAAGGCTTTTGCAGCAGGTTGTCGCCAATCGCGATGCGCGGCGTCGGCAGGCCGGCGTGGTACACGGCGTAATTGACGAAGGCCGGGTCCATCACGATGTCGCGGTGGTTGGCGATGAACAGATAGGCACTGCCGGACTTGAATTGCTCGACACCGGTGTAGGTCACGCCGTCGGTGGCGCGCTCGATGGTGTGGTCGACGTAGAACTCGACCTTGTCCTGCAACGTCGCCACGGAGGTCACGTCGGCGAACTCACGACGCAGCCGATGGGCTATAAGTGGTTTGAGCATCCAGCCGAAGGCACCGGCGAAACGCGGGAAGCGGAAGTGGGTGAGGATATCTAGAAACGCCTTGTCGCCGAGCAGTCTTGCCAGTACCGCAGGTACTTCGCTGTCGTCGTAAGGTCGGATGGCATCGAATTCGCCCATCATGCTCTCTTGTTGGAAACGGCTAGGGTAAGTAAAGGTTTTGATCGAAAACCAACGGGGCACGGTCTGAAAAAGTAGCCAGACAAAATTAGCCCTGCAAATAGACCGGCGATTATACGCACAAGTCACCCGGGAGACCGCGATGCTGGAAAGCGAGCATTATCAATGTCCATATTGTGGGGAAAGATGCGAAGCAGTACTGGATTTGTCCGGAGGCGATCAGGAGTACATAGAAGACTGCCCGGTCTGTTGCAAGCCGATCAGATTCAAACTGCAAACCGACGGCCGGGAATGGATGCTCGATGTTTACAGCGAAAACGAGTGAGGTGCGCCCATGCAGCGAATCTACGAACCGGAAAACCTGATGGAGGGCGAAATGCTCAAGGGCATGCTCGCCAGCGAAGGCATCGAGGCGCATCTGGTGGGGCGCGATCTGCTCGGCGGCACCGGCGAGCTGCCGATCTTCGGCCTGCTGGGACTGTCGGTCGATAACGATCAGGCCGAGTACGCCCGCGAACTGATCAGCGCGTACAATGCCGCGCTGCCGCTGCCCGGCGATGAACCGGAGAGCTTTCCCGGTACGCTGGTCTGTTAGGCTGGCGTTCGTTTTATTCTTGAGTCGTGCTGCCCCATGTGTGGACGTTATGCCCTGTTTCGCTGGAACCGCGACTTCGCGGCGCTGCCAGGTTTTCCCGCCGATCAGCAGGCGCAGTGGAACATTTCCCCCAACGATTCGGTGTTGATGCTGCGTGCCGAGCCTGACGGCCAGCGCACCCTGGCCCGCGCCCGCTGGGGCCTGACGCCGCCGTGGCTGACCGATCTGTCGCGTACCCCGGCCCACGCCAGGGCCGAAACCGTGGCCGAACAACCGATGTTTCGCGAAGCCCTGCGCCTGCGTCGTTGCCTGCTGCCGGCCAACGGTTTCTACGAATGGCGCGGCAATGTGCGCAAGCAGCCTTACTGGCTGACGCCGGGTGAAGGGGCTTCGTTGTTTTTTGCGGCGATCTGGGAGGCGTATCCGGTGCAGGAGCAGGTCTGGCTGAGCACGGCGGTGATCACCCAACCGGCGGCCAGTCAGCGCCGTCCGTTGATTCTCGACGAGGCGGGGCAGGCGGCGTGGCTCGATCCCGAGACGCCGCTGCACGTTCTGCAAGGTCTGCTCGCCAGCGAGCCCACCGCGTTGCGCGAGCGGGTGCTGGCGAACCTGGTCAATGATCCGAAACTCAACGGGCCGGAGTGTTTGACTCCGGCGTGATCGGTCAGACCTTGAACTGATTGATCAACCGCCGCTGCTGCTCCGCCAGCTTGGTCAAATCGGCACTCGCCGAACTCGACTCATCCGCACCACCCGCCACTTCGTTCGCCACCTGACCGATGTTGATCACGTTGCGGTTGATGTCGTCGGCCACTGCGCTCTGTTCCTCGGCGGCGCTGGCGATCTGGGTGTTCATGTCGTTGATCACCGACACTGCCTGGGTAATGGTCTCCAACGCTTCGGCTGCCTTGGCCGCGTGCTGCACGCTTTCGTCGGTGCGGTTCTGGCTGTCCTCCATGACCCGCACCACATCGCGGGTGCCCTGTTGCAGTTGCTGGATCATGCTCTGGATTTCTTCGGTGGCCTTCTGGGTCTTTTGCGCCAGATTGCGCACCTCGTCGGCCACCACGGCAAATCCACGGCCTTGCTCACCGGCACGGGCCGCTTCGATGGCGGCGTTGAGGGCCAGCAGGTTGGTCTGCTCGGCGATCCCGCGAATGGCAATCAGGATGGCAGTGATGTTTTCGCTGTCCTTGGCCAGTGTCTGCACCACGTCCACGGCCTTGCCAATTTCCACGGCCAGCACACCGATCGAGTTGGAGGTGTCGCGCACGATCTGCATGCCCTGACTGGCAGCCTGATCGGCATGGCTGGCGGCTTGTGCGGCCTGGGTCGCGTTGCGCGCCACGTCCTGGGCGGTGGCGGTCATTTCCTGCACGGCAGTGGCGACCTGATCGATCTCGGCCATCTGCTTCTGAATGCCGATATTGGTGCGGATCGCGATGTCTGCCGTGTGCTCCGAGGAATCGCTGACACTCTGCACCGACGACACCACCTGCGTGATCATTGCCTGCAATTTGGCGAGGAAGGTATTGAAGCCTTTGGCGATTGAACCGAGTTCGTCTTTGCGGTCACTGCTCAAGCGACGGGTCAGGTCGCCTTCGCCCTGGGCGATGTCATCGAGCATGGTGACCATTTGCTTCAGCGGTCGGGCGATACCGTGGCCCACCAGCCAGATCACCAGCAGGCCGAGGCCGGCAATGATCAGGCCGACCATGGCCATGCCGAAAGTGTCGGATTTGCGCTGGGCGTCGAGGTCGCCTTGCAGCTTTTGCAGATCGGCCATCACCGCGTTCAGTGGCAGTTGCAGCATCAGGGTCCAGCGAGCGTCGGTCTGGCCGATGCCGAATGGCAGGTACAACTCGATCCGGCCCGACTCCTTATTGACGGTGTAGGTCACTTCGCCGCGCTTGAGATTGGCCATGTTGGCAATCTGCTGGGCGTCGAGAATGTCGCTGACTTTCTCGCCGAACTTGCTCGGGTCCTTGGTGTAAGCGACGATCCGGCCGTTGCCGCCGATCAGGGCCATTTGCCCGGCGCCGCCGTAGAGTTTCTGGTTCGCGCCCAAAAGCATTTCCTGGATGAAGTTCACCGACAGGTCGGCGCCGACGATGCCCTGGAAGGCGCCGTTGAGCATGATCGGTTCAATGAAAGAGGCGAGCATGACGATCTTGTCGCCGACCTTGTAGGGCGCCGGATCGATCACGCAGGATTTTTTGGTTTCCTTCGAACACAGGTAGTACTCGCTGGCGCGCACGCCGGTGGACAGGACTTTCTGGTCGTCGACATCCACCAGTTTGTCCAGGCCCAGGGTGCCGTCATCATTGCGGAACCACCACGGCAGGAAGCGTCCGTTGGCGGCGTCTATGCCGACCACGCTGGTGCCGACGTAGGCCGCGTCGTTGTGGTCCAGTGCGTTCTTTTCCCAGCCGATGTAGGTGCCGAGAATCTTCGGGTTCTTCTCGACGTTTTCCTTGATCAGGCTGATCAGTTGCTCGCGGCTGACGGTCAGTCGTGGCTGGCCATCGGCGCCCGGGGTGCCGAGCAGGGCGTTGACCCGTACCAGTCCGCCGGCAATCAGTAGTGGCGCTTCGAGCTCGCGCTGGATCTGGCTGACCTGGGTCTGCGCCAGCGAGGTCAGGCGCTGTTCGATGACTTGTTCGAACTGCTCCTGGGTTCGTTGTTGAACCATCTCTTGGGTGCGGGCGCCGGAAAACAGCGCATACAGCACCAGCGCAGCCACCACGCTGAGAACGATGGCGCCGGCCAGGGCCGCCACGGAAAACTGGATCGACTTGAATTTCATGGAAGCTCCGCACGCAAGAGGACATCTGCGCTGCTGTATCGGCAGCCACTATTGCGCCATGAGGCGAAGTGCGCGCAATTGAAGGCGGATGTCGCAAATGGAGCAGTGCGCGACGCAGATGCGCAGGGCTTGTCGGCGGATATGAATTTTTTCCTACAGGGGCGGCGGGCGCCTTCTGAAAGTGGGTGCAACACGTCCGTTGTATCTGGCGTCGATACAATTACCCGCCTAGGATACGCGGCATGTTTTCAGGGAGCTTTTGAATGAACAAGACATTGGTTGTAAGTGCACTGAGCGCAGCGCTGTTGCTGGCCGGTTGTCAGTCGGTCAATACCACCAGCGGCGGTGCCGTGGGCGTGGAGCGCAAGCAGTACATGTTCAGCATGCTGTCCTCGCAAGAGGTCGACCAGATGTATGCCCAGTCGTATCAGAAGACCGTTGGCGAGGCGTCCAGCAAAGGCGTGCTGGACAAGACCAGCAACGAAGCCAAGCGGGTTCAGGCGATTGCCAACCGCTTGATTGCCCAGGCGCCGAACTTCCGTCCGGATGCCGCGCAATGGCAGTGGGAAGTGAACCTGATCAAGAGTGACGAGCTCAACGCCAACTGCGGCCCTGGCGGCAAGATCATTTTCTACACCGGGCTGATCGACAGCCTGAAACTGACCGACGATGAAATCGCCGCGGTGATGGGCCATGAAATCGCCCACGCCCTGCGCGAGCATGGTCGTGAAGCGATGTCCAAGGCCTACGGCATCGAAATGGCCAAGCAGGGCGCCGGCGCGTTGCTCGGTCTGGGTCAGGACAGCCTGGCGCTGGCCGACACCGTGGCCAACTACGGGATGACGCTGCCCAACAGCCGCGCCAACGAGAACGAGGCCGACCTGATCGGCCTGGAACTGGCTGCCCGCGCCGGTTACAACCCGAACGCCGCGATCACCCTGTGGAACAAGATGAGCAAGGCGTCCGAAGGTGCACCGCCGGAGTTCATGAGCACGCACCCGGCATCCTCCAGCCGGATCGCCTCGTTGCAGGCGGCAATTCCGAAGGTCATGCCGCTCTACGAAAAAGCGCCAAAGTCCTGAAGCAATGATCGCTCCCACACCGAGTGCGGGAGCGATCTGCCGGATCAGACCCAGCCGCTGCTCTGCATCGCCTTGTACACCGCGACGATCGCCAGAATCATGAACGCCGAGGCGGCCAGGCGACGGATCAGGGTCAGCGGCAGTTTCTCCGCCGCAAAATTACCCGCCAGAACCACCGGCACGTTGGCAATCAGCATGCCCGCCGTGGTGCCGATGATCACCAGCCACAGTTCCGGGTATTGCGCTGCCAGCATCACGGTAGCGATCTGGGTCTTGTCGCCGATTTCCGCGAGGAAGAATGCAATCAGCGTGGTCAGGAACGGTCCGAACTTGCGGGCAGTGCTGGCTTCGTCGTCGTCCATCTTGTCCGGCACCAGCGTCCACAGGGCGGTGGCGGTGAAGCTCGCGGCGAGAATCCAGTGCAGGACGGAGTCGGAGAAGAAACTGCCGAACCAGGCGCCTACCGCACCGGCTGCTGCGTGGTTGGCCAGGGTCGCCGCGACGATACCGGCAATGATCGGCCAGGGTTTGCGAAAGCGAGCGGCGAGAATCAGCGCGAGCAGTTGCGTCTTGTCGCCGATTTCGGCCAAGGCAACGATTGCGGTAGGAACGAGTAACGAGTCCAGCATCAGGATTTCCTAAGGGGCGGGTCGACACGGCTATGACACGTACAGCCTTCCCGCCCCGGGTAAGGTGTGCGTGTCATAGGTCTTGTCAAACCCTGCGATCCGTCTGCTGCGGACGCTTGGGTCGCATACGCCATGATCTGAGGATCAAGTATGTTGACGTATGCCGGACGAGCATGGCGCTCGTGGGAGACTACTCCCCTAGGACGGAGCGGATTCTGCCTAGGCAGAATCCATTCGGCAAGTGCTAATTTTCAGCCGCGCTTGGCCCGGTAAATCCGGAAACCATTGCCTTCGGCCTTGATTGCACACACGCCAAGATGCTCTTCGATCAGCGGTTGATACTTCAGGAAGCTGTTCGCCACCAGTCGCAGTTCGCCGCCGTTTTTCAGATGTTTTGCAGCTTTTCGCAGCAAGTTCTCGGTGGCGAAATAGTCGGTGTGAACGCCGACATGGAATGGTGGATTGCTCAGAATCGCGTTCAGCCCCATCGGCGCGGCGTCGATGCCGTCACCGGTCAACACTTCGGCTTCCAGACCGTTGGCGGCCAAAGTCAGGCGACTGCTGGCGGCAGCGAAGGCGTCGACGTCGAGCAACGTGACCTGGTTGTGCGGGTAGCGACGTTTGACCGCCGCGCCAAGCACGCCGGCACCGCAACCGAAATCCAGCAGATGACCGCTCGGCAGTTTGTCCAGATGCTCCAGCAGCAGGGCGCTGCCGCGATCCAGTCGGCCATGGCTGAACACGCCCGGCA
This sequence comes from Pseudomonas kribbensis, assembly GCF_003352185.1. Taxonomy (GTDB): domain Bacteria; phylum Pseudomonadota; class Gammaproteobacteria; order Pseudomonadales; family Pseudomonadaceae; genus Aquipseudomonas; species Aquipseudomonas kribbensis. The sequence goes on along the minus strand of NZ_CP029608.1, from coordinate 5,255,364 downwards.
GGCTGATGACCTTCAACGGGCCCTCGGCCAGCGGCAGTTCGTATGTCTGGGCCAGACTTTCCAGGGATTTGGCTTGCGGGGCATTGGCCACGGTCACTTGCCACAACTGGCAGTGGCGCGCGCTGTCGAGCTTGCGTGGCTTGCCGAACGGGTTCAGTTGCTTGGATGCGCCTTCGATGCCGCTGCGCTTTTCCCCGACCAGAAACACTTCGCGCCCGGCCAGGCGTGAGGTCACGGCATTGAGGATGTAGTCGGTCAGGTCCTTGGACTTGGGCAGGAACACCACAGCGCTATCGAATTCTCGCTCCGGCACATTCACGCCGAAATGGCTGCGACCTTCGAAGCGTGCATCGAGCGCCGCCTGATCGCCGGCATGCCAGCACCAGCCGAATGCGTTGGGCAGGCGCCCGAGCAGATCATCGGCGGGCAGACCGGCCAGCAACAGCGAACCCTGGAATAACTCGACCTGACGAAGCAGTACTTCACTGCGCGGATCCATAACTGCTCCTGTGAAAAAAAGTGCCGCAGTTTATCAACTGACGACCCGCAGCGCCTTACCGCTGTAGAACGCCTGGGTGTTTTCCACCAGTTGGCCGACGATTCGTTGCCGCGCTTCGCGACTACCCCAGGCGTTGTGCGGGGTGACGATCAGGCGCGGGATGTCGGCGGCCAGCAGCGGATTGCCATTGGTTGGCGGTTCGACGCTCAACACATCGGTGGCCGCGCCGCCCAGATGACCGTTGCGCAAGGCATCGGCCAGGGCCTGTTCGTCGATCAGACCGCCACGGGCGGTGTTGACCACGAAAGCCCCCGGTTTCATCGACGCCAGCTCGCGGGCACCGATGAAGTGCCGGGTGTGTTCGTTGAGCGGGCAGTGCAGGGTGAGGGCGTCGATCTGCGGCAGCAGCTCTTCCAATGGCAAGCGATCCGGGCGGGCCGGACGCCCCGGAATCTGCCCCAGCAATACGCGCATGCCAAAGGCTTCAGCCAGGCGTGCAACCGCGCCGCCGAGTTCACCATGCCCGAGCAGCCCAAGGGTTTTGCCTTCCAGTTCGACAATCGGGTAATCCAGCAGGCAGAACTGTTTAGCCTGCTGCCAGCGGCCTTCGCCGACGGCTTTTTGATAATCGGCCAGACGCGTGGCGAGATTGAGCAACAGCATGATCGTGTGCTGCGCCACCGACGGCGTTCCGTAACCCTGACAGTTGCACACGGTGATGCCGTGGGCGCGGGCGGCGGCCAGATCGACGTTGTTGGTGCCGGTGGCGGTGATCAGGATCAGTTTCAGCTGTGGGTTGGCGGCCATGGCGGCGGCATCGATCAGGATCTTGTTGCTGATGGCCACGGTCGCGCCTTGCAGGCGTTCGGCAACCTGCGCAGGCAGTGTCTGGGCGAACAGTTGCAGGTCGCTGAAGCAGGCACGCAACGGCGCGAGGTCAAGGTCACCGAGGTCCAGGGAAGGGTGATCGAGGAATACGGCGCGGTGGGCGTTCGTCATCAACTGTACCTGTTGTGCTTTGAAGGGAAGGCGTAATCTGCCGAGCCTAACAGATGAAACAAAACGTTACGCCTGGCCGAAAGGAGCCCCCATGTACTGGACCGAGTTCTTGACCGTTGCACTGATCCACCTGCTGGCCGTCGCCAGTCCCGGCCCGGACTTTGCCGTGGTGGTGCGCGAGAGCGTGACCCACGGGCGTCGTGCCGGCACCTGGACGGCGCTGGGCGTGGGCACGGCGATTTTCCTGCACGTCGGTTATTCGCTGCTGGGCATCGGCCTGATCGTTTCCCAATCGATCGTGCTGTTCAACGCCCTGAAATGGGCCGCCGCCGCTTACCTGCTGTACATCGGCTACAAGGCCTTGCGCGCGCAACCGGCCAAGACCGTGACCGACGACTTGCACAAAGAGGCCGGCGAACGCACCGCCCGTGGTGCCTTCACTTCAGGCTTCGTGACCAACGGGCTGAACCCGAAAGCCACGCTGTTCTTCCTGTCGCTGTTCACCGTGGTGATCAACCCGCACACGCCACTGGCAGTGCAGGCCGGTTACGGGATTTACCTGGCGGCTGCGACTGCTACCTGGTTCTGCCTGGTGGCGATGCTGTTCAGCCAGCAGCGCGTGCGCGCCGGTTTCGCCCGCATGGGCCACTGGTTCGACCGCACCATGGGCGCCGTGCTGATCGCCATCGGCGTGAAGCTCGCGTTCACCGAGATGCATTGATCGAGCGGAGCTGATTGAGGGCGTTGAGGTACTCCCGGGGATTGTCCCCGAGCAAACGGCGAAACATCGCGCTGAACGCCCGCGCGCTGCCGTAACCCAGATCCCGCGCCACGCTCTGCACGCTGTCACCGGCGAGCAGGCGGGGCAGGGCTTCCATCAGGCGCAGTTGCTGGCGCCAGGCATTGAAATTCATCTGCAGTTGTTGCTGGAACAGCCGCGCCAATGTGCGTGAGCTGGCACCGACCTGTTGCGCCCAGTCTTCCAGGGTGTTCGGGTGATCGGGCTCGCGCAGCAACGCCAGGCAAATGTTTTGCAGGCGTCGGTCGCTGGGCATCGGGATGTGCAGCGGCAGGTTTTCGAGGCCGGCCAGTTCCTCGAGCATCAATTGCTGGATCAGCGGATTGTCGGCGTGGGGCGGGCCCTGCACCGCACGCAGGATCAGTTCGCGCAGCAACGGCGTCACCGCCAGCACGCAGCAGTGTTGCAGGCTGGCCGGCGACAGTTCGGGCGCGATGAACAATGAACGCATCTGCACATCGCCGGACATGAATATCTCGTGGCCGATCTCCGGCGGAATCCACACCGCGCGGGTCGGCGGAATCACCCACGCACCTTGCGCCGTGACTACCCGCATGACGCCGCTCACTGCATACAGCAGCTGTGCCTCGCGATGCAGGTGCAATGGCTGGTGTGCGCCGTCGAGATAATCCCGGGGATAGGCACTCACCGGGCCGTGTTCGAAATGGCTGATCAACATGTCCGGTTCACTGACTTGTATGGCAGGAATGCGCTTTTTCGCCAACTTAGCATAAGCGCTCACCCTCATCTGTTCACCACAAGAAAGCGTGCCGCGATGAATCAATCCAGAAATGTCATCCGCTACATCAACGCAGCCCATGTGATCGATCACATGTTCATGCTGATTTTCCCCGCCGCCGTGCTCGGCATGACCCAGGCCTTCGCCCTCGACTATGCCGCGCTGATCGGCCTGTCGCTGGGCGGTTTCATCGCGTTCGGTGCCTGTTCGCTACCGGCCGGCTGGTTGGGCGATCACTGGAGCCGGCGGCGGATGATGCTGGTGTTTTTCTTCGGTATCGGCGCTTCGGCGATCGTGACCGGCCTCAGTAACAGCCCGACGATGCTGGTCATCGGCCTGACCCTGATCGGTATTTTTGCCGCGATCTATCACCCGGTCGGCACGGCGATGCTGGTGGCCTACGCGCAAAATCGTGGTCGCGAAATCGGCATCAACGGCATGTGGGGCAATCTTGGCGTGGCGTTCTCGGCGCTGATTACCGGGTTGCTGGTGGCGCAGTTCGGCTGGCGTTCGGCATTCCTGATTCCGGGAGCCGTGGCCATTGTGCTGGGGATCGGTTTTGCCTTGCAGGTGCGGGAGGAGCCAATCCCCAAGCGCCCGCACACCGCGCTCAAGGGCGCCAGCGGCCAGCGCATTTCGATGGTCATGGTGTTCGGCGTGCTGGCCTTGGCCACGGCCACCGGCGGCGTGGTGTTCAACGCCACCACCATGACCTATCCAAAACTGTTCCAGGAGCGCTTGCATGACCTGTTCGCCTCGCCGCAGACCCTCGGCGTGGTGGTAAGCCTGGCGTACGCGTTTGGTGCAGTGGCGCAGTTGAGCATCGGGCAATTGCTGCACCGGGTCAGTCTGAAATGGCCATTTGTGGTGCTGACGCTGTTTCAGGCGCCACTGCTTTATGCCATGGCTTACGTCGATGGCTGGGCGGTGATCGCGCTCGGTGCGGCGTTCATGTTCGTGGTGTTCGGCCAGGTGACGGTGAACGATTCGATGGTCGCCAACTTCGTTGCACCGCAATGGCAGTCCCGGGTGTTTGCCTTGCGTTACTGTTTATCGTTCGGTGCCAGCGCGACGGCGATTCCGCTGATTTCCTATGTCGAACCGCGCCATGGTTTTGTGGGGCTTTATCTGATTCTGGCCGGGTTTGGCGCTTTGACCTTCCTCGCGGCGGTGGTTTTCCCACGTACGCCTTCCGAAGCGGCTGTAGGGCAAACGGCCTGACCGGTGACGAAATCCGACAAATGCTGGCGCAAAGCTAGCATTTGTACGGCTCTGCAAATCATTCCTTTGGCTGATTTGGCTGGCGTATAAGGGTTCTAGAGTACAAAACTCCAACGCCAACACCGTGCAGTCAGAAAAGGGATTCTTATGTTGCAGACTCGCGTTATTCCGCCCGCCGAAGGGGCCTACCAGTATCCATTGCTGATTAAACGGCTGCTGATGTCGGGCGCCCGTTACGAGAAAACCCGCGAGATCATCTACCGTGACCAGTTGCGCTATAGCTATCCGACGCTGATCGAGCGGGTCGCGCGACTGGCCAACGTACTGACGGCAGCCGGCGTAAAGGCCGGCGATACCGTGGCGGTGATGGACTGGGACAGCCATCGCTACCTCGAATGCATGTTTGCCATTCCGATGATCGGCGCGGTGATTCACACCATCAACGTGCGCCTGTCGCCGGAACAGATCCTCTACACCATGAACCACGCCGAGGACCGTTTCGTGCTGGTCAACAGCGAGTTCGTCGGGCTGTACCAGGCCATCGCGCCGCACCTGACCACGGTGGAGAAAACCCTGCTGCTGACCGATCTGCCGGAAAAAACCGCGGATCTGCCGAATCTGGTGGGCGAGTACGAACAACTGCTGGCGTCCGCGAGCCCGCAGTACGACTTCCAGGACTTCGACGAAAACTCGGTTGCCACCACCTTCTACACCACGGGTACCACCGGCAATCCGAAAGGTGTGTATTTCACCCATCGGCAACTGGTGCTGCACACCATGGGTGTGTCGACCATCATGGGCGCCATCGACAGCGTGCGGCTGCTGGGCACCAACGACGTGTACATGCCGATCACCCCGATGTTCCACGTGCATGCTTGGGGTCTGCCCTATGTGGCAACCATGCTCGGGCTCAAGCAGGTTTATCCGGGACGTTACGACCCGGAGTTTCTGGTCGAGTTGTGGCGCAAGGAGAAGGTCACGTTCTCCCATTGCGTGCCAACCATCCTGCAGATGGTGCTCAACGCCAAGGGCGCGCAGGGCACCGATTTCGGCGGCTGGAAGATCGTCATCGGCGGCAGTGCGCTCAATCGCACGCTGTATGAAACGGCCAAGAGCAAGGGCATTCAACTGACGGCGGCCTATGGCATGTCGGAAACCGGGCCGTTGGTTTCCTGTGCGCATCTGAACGATGAGTTGATGGCAGGCACCGAAGACGAACGCACCACCTACCGAATCAAGGCCGGGGTGCCGGGGCCGCTAGTCGAAGCGGCGATCGTCGATGGCGACGGCAACTTCCTGCCCGCCGATGGCGAAACCCAGGGCGAACTGGTGCTGCGTGCACCGTGGCTGACCGAGGGCTATTTCAACGAACCGCAGAAGGGCGCCGAGCTGTGGGCCGGTGGCTGGCTGCACACCGGCGACGTGGCAACGCTCGACAGCATGGGCGTGATCGACATCCGCGACCGGATCAAGGACGTGATCAAGACCGGTGGCGAATGGATTTCCTCGCTGGACCTCGAAGACCTGATCAGTCGTCACGTCGCGGTACGTGAAGTAGCAGTGGTGGGCATCGCCGATCCGCAGTGGGGCGAGCGCCCGTTTGCCTTGCTGGTGATCCGCGAAGGGCACGCCATCGGGGCCCGCGAGCTCAAGGAACACCTCAAGCCGTTCGTGGAACTGGGGCACCTGAGCAAGTGGGCAATCCCGAGTCAGATCGCCCTTGTTACGGAAATTCCCAAGACCAGTGTCGGCAAGCTCGACAAGAAGCGCATCCGCCTCGACATCACCGAATGGCAGGCCAACAACAGCACCTTCCTCTCGACACTTTGAGTGTCCCCTGGCGCGCCGAAAACGGCGCGCCAGCCCCACCAAGCAAGCGCTTGGCTTGTGAAATCGGAAAAATCAGCCATCCTTGCCGGGCCGACATGTGTCGGACTGGCGAAAGGACTGTTCCAGAGTGGCCGGCAGCTGCAAATCACACTTTAGAGGGATCAAGCCGTACCACCTGCTGGCTATAGTCCGCTCAAGGATTTTTAAGAACGGGGCAATGCAACATTGAAGCGATTTCGGGAGGCCTCTGGCGCCCGGTCCTTCAGGCGTTTTTAAAAGTACTCACTGCCATAACAATAATGCACATGGAGTAGCGTCGATGACCTCAGTAAACCAGTTCTGGCGCCGGGCGAAACTGCCTCTGGCGGTCAGTCTTGCCTCCACGCTCGCCGGGCCCGCATTCGGCGTCAGCTTCAACGTCGGTGAAATCGAAGGCCAGTTCGACTCCTCGCTCTCCCTGGGCATGAGCGTGTCGACCCAGCAGCCGAACAAGGATCTTATTGGTGTCAACAACGGCGGCCGGGGCCTGTCCCAGACCTCCGACGACGGTCACTTGAACTTCAAGAGCGGGCAAGCGTTCTCGAAGATCTTCAAGGGCATCCACGACCTCGAACTGAAATACGGCGACACCGGTGTCTTCGTCCGGGGCAAATACTGGTACGACTTCGCGCTGCAGAACCAGGACCTGGAATACAAGGACGTCAGCAACCACAACCGCGACGTGGCAGCCCGCTCTTCGGGCGGCCAGATCCTCGATGCGTTCATCTACCACAACTACGCCATTGCCGATGAGCCGGGTTCGGTGCGTCTGGGCAAGCAGGTGGTGAACTGGGGTGAAAGTACCTTCATCGGTGGCGGCATCAACTCGATCAACCCGATCGACGTTTCCGCTTTCCGCCGTCCGGGCGCCGAGATCAAGGAAGGCCTGATCCCGGTCAACATGTTCTATCTGTCCCAGAGCATCACCGAAAACCTGTCGGCCGAAGGTTTCTACCAGATCGACTGGCAGAAGACCGTGACCGACAACTGCGGCACCTTCTTCTCCCAGCCTGACATCGTCACCACCGGTTGCGACGACAACCTGCGCGTGCTGAACAAGCGCTCGACCATTCCTGGCGTTGCCCTCGGCCCGCTGGCGGCCGCCAATGTCGACGTCAACGAAGAAGGCGTGCTGGTACGTCGCTCCCCGAACCGCAATGCGCGGGACAGCGGGCAGTGGGGCGTGTCCGCCAAGTACATGTTCGATCCGCTGGCCACCGAGTTCGGTGCCTACTTCATGAACTACCACAGTCGTGCGCCGATCTTCAGCGCGACCGGTGCACCGCAGTCGATCTATAACGGCGTCAAGGCTCTGCCTGGCCCGTTCCAGGCTCTGGGCCCTCTGGTAGTGGCGGGTAACTCCGAGTATTTCATCGAGTATCCGGAGGACATTCGCCTCTACGGTCTGAGCTTCTCCACCACCCTGCCTACCGGTACGGCGTGGAGCGGTGAGGTCAGCTACCGGCCGAACGCGCCGGTGCAACTGAACTCCACCGACATCCTGTTCGCCGGTGTGCGTCCGTTGGGCGGCGCGCTGACCAACGCCTCGATCCTCAATGGCGTTCCGGGCCAGGACCTGCACGGTTACAACCGCAAGGAAATCACCCAGCTGCAAACCACCCTGACGCACTTCTTCGATCAGGTGATGGGCGCCAACCGCCTGACCCTGGTGGGTGAAGTCGGCGTGACCCACGTCGGTGGGCTGGAAAGCAAATCCGAGGCCCGTTACGGCCGCGATCCGGTCTTCGGTCCGGGTGAGCTGCCGTCCACTGGCGGCCTGGATACCTGCTCGCAGATCCTCAACACCTCGACCATCAACGGTGCCGGCCCTGGCGCATCGACCAGCAACCGCTCCAGCAACTGCGACAACAACGGTTTCACCACCGCCACTTCCTGGGGTTATCGCGCTCGTGCCATCTGGGATTACAGCGACGTGTTCGCCGGTGTGAACCTGAAGCCGAACGTGGCCTGGTCCCACGACGTCAAGGGTTACTCCCCTGGCCCTGGCGGCAACTTCGAGGAAGGTCGCAAGGCCATCAGCCTCGGGCTGGATGCCGAATATCAGAACACCTACACCGCAAGCCTGGCCTACACCAACTTCTTTGGTGGCGAATACAGCACGGTGGATGATCGCGACTTCGTTGCCCTCAGTGTTGGCGTGAACTTCTAAGCGCAGTTTTTTCAGGACGAACAAACCTATGAAAATAACAAAGAATCTGTTCCACGCCGGTGTTCTGGGGCTTTCGCTGCTGGCGACCAGCGTGATGGCGGCGGTCCCTGCCGCCGAAGCCGACAAACTGGGCAAGAGCCTGACCCCGATGGGCGCCGAGATGGCGGGCAACGCCGACGGTTCGATCCCGGCCTGGAAGCCGTTGGCGAAGAATGCAGGCACCGTCGACAGCAAAGGTTTCCTGTCCGATCCGTACGGCAGTGAGAAACCGTTGTTCACCATCACCGCGCAGAACGTCGACCAGTACAAGGACAAGCTTGCGCCGGGCCAGTACGCGATGTTCAAGCGTTACCCGGACACCTTCAAGATGCCGGTCTACCCGTCCCATCGCGGTGCCACCGTGCCGGATGACGTGTTCGCCGCGATCAAGAAAAACGCCACGACCACCACGCTGGTGGCCGGTGGCAACGGTCTGGAAAACTTCCAGACCGCCATCCCGTTCCCGATCCCGAAAGACGGTCTGGAAGTCATCTGGAACCACATCACCCGCTATCGCGGTGGCAGCGTGACCCGTCTGGTGACCCAGGCGACGCCACAGACCAACGGCTCGTTCAGCCTGGTGTATTTCCAGGACCAGTTCGTGTTCCGCGACAAGATGAAGGACTACGATCCGGCCAACCCGGGCAACGTGCTGTTCTACTTCAAGCAGAAAGTGACCGCGCCGGCTCGTCTGGCAGGTACCGTGCTGCTGGTGCACGAGACCCTCGACCAGGTGAAGGAGCCGCGCAAGGCCTGGGTCTATGCGACCGGTCAGCGCCGTGTGCGCCAGGCACCACAAGTGTCCTATGACGGTCCGGGTACTGCGGCGGATGGTCTGCGTACCTCCGACAACCTCGACATGTACAACGGCGCCCCGGATCGTTATGACTGGAAGCTCGAAGGCAAGAAAGAGATGTACATTGCCAACAACAGCTACAAGATTGACTCGCCGACGTTGAAATACGCCGACATCATCAAGGCCGGTCACATCAATCAGGACCTGACCCGTTACGAGCTGCGCCGCGTCTGGCACGTGGTGGCTACCCTGAAACCGGGTCAGCGTCACATCTACGCCAAACGTGACTTCTTCATCGATGAAGATACCTGGCAGGCAGCGGTCATCGACCACTACGACGGTCGCGGTCAGCTGTGGCGCGTCGCCGAGGCCCATGCCGAGGACTACTACGACAAGCAAGTGCCTTGGTACGCGCTGGAAACCCTGTACGACCTGCAATCGGGTCGTTACCTGGCACTGGGCATGAAGAACGAAGAGAAACAGGCTTATGACTTCGGCTTCTCTGCCACCAAGAGCGAATTCCAGCCGGGCAACCTGGGCCAGGACGGTATCCGCTAAGCTGTAACCCGAGGCCGCATCCTCGAAAAAACGCCCCGACTGGTTCGGGGCGTTTTTTTTGCGTGGTGATTTTGTAGCCATTTGTAGCAACAACTTCATATGTACGCCGTTTAAGGCTAGTCTGCGGACATCTGCTACGCCGCCAACAGCCATTCGAACAAGAGCCGGCCATGACTGATCTGTCCCCACTTCCGGGTCCTGCAAGCGTTGCCGTCGCGGCACTGGACGGACGTTTCTTTCGTCCCCCGCTGCCTGACGGATACGTATTGCGGCCACGACTTTGCGAGCGACTGCAAGCCGGGCTCGGTGGACGTCTGTTGCTGGTCTGCGCCCCGGCCGGGTTTGGCAAAAGTTCGCTGGCCGTGGAGTTCTGTCAAAGTCTGCCGGGACATTGGCAAAGTCTGTGGCTGGGACTGAGCGCCCGGGACAGCGACCCGGGGCGCTTTCTCGAGCGTCTGCTCGAAGGCCTGCAAGACTACTTCCCGGAACTCGGCAGCCGCGCACTCGGCCTGTTGAAAATGCGCCAGCGTCATCAGCCGTTCGCCTTCGAAGAATGGCTCGATGGCCTGCTCGATGAGCTGGCACTGCACTTGCAACCGACCTCACCGCTGTTATTGGTACTGGACGACTACCACCTCGCCCAAGGGCCGGTACTCGACCGCTGCCTGCAATTTTTCCTCAATCATTTGCCCGATGGCCTGTTGGTCATGGTCACCAGCCGCCAGCGGCCCGACTGGCATCTCGCCCGTCTGCGCCTTTCGCGACAGTTGCTGGAGCTGCATGAACAGGATCTGCGCCTGACCCACGACGAAGCGCTGGCGTTGCTCGATCGGCACAGCAGTTCGCTACGCGGCGAGGCCCTGGAAAACCTGATCCAGCGCAGTGAAGGCTGGGTGGCGGGGCTGCGCTTCTGGTTGTTGGCGGTGTCCGAGGCCGGGAGCGATGCCGCATTGCCGCAGGCCTTGAACAGCGGGGAAGGGCTGATCCGTGATTACCTGCTGGAAGAAGTCATCGACTGCCTGCCGGCCGAGGTGCAGGCGTTTCTCTACGACACCGCGCCGCAGGAACGTTTTTGCAGCGAGCTGTGCGATGCGGTGCGCGAATCCCACGACAGTGCCGAGATTCTGCGCTTCCTGTTGGCGCATCAGGTGTTTCTGGTGCCGCTGGATGAACACGGGCACTGGTATCGCTATCACCATCTGTTTTCCGATCTGTTGCGCAGTCGGCCAATCGCTCGGGCGGTGGTTCCTGTTGCTACGCTGCACCTGCGCGCCTGTCGCTGGTTCAATGCTCAAGGCTTGCTGGACGAAGCCGTGGAACAGGCGCTGCGCGCAGGGCATCTGGATGTGGCGGCGAATCTGGTGCAGAACCTGTCCGAGGAACAGTTGCTCGCCGAACAGAACGTCGGCATGTTGCTGCGCTGGAAAATGGACTTGCCCGATAGCCTGCTGATCAGCACGCCGCGCCTGATCGTGTTGTACAGCTGGGCGCTGGGGCTTGCCTGTCAGCTCGATGCGGCCGAGGAGCTTGCCAGTCACCTGAGCCGGTTTTTGCCGGCGCCATCGGCCACCGCACAGAAATCCATGCTCGCCCAGTGGCTGGCGCTCAAGGGCATCATCGCCCGGGGCCGGGGCCATCGCGAGCAGACCATCGAATATTGCAGCGAAGCGCTGGAGAGCCTGCCGGCCAAGCGTTATGGCCAGCGCCTGATGTGTTTGTCGACCTTGTCCAACCTGGCGATTGCCGATGGCGATCTGTGGCGCGCACGAGGCTTGAACCGAGAATCCCTGGAGCTGGCGCAGCGGGTCGGCAATCCGCTGTTCGAGGCACTGGCCCACTACGACCGTGCCCGGGTATTGCAGGCGCGGGGGGAGATAGTGCGCTCGCTCGATGAAGTGCATCAGGGCCTCGAGCGTCTGCGCGGATTGTCGGCGCAGCGTTTGTACGCCGTGCGTGCGCGGTTGACGCTGTACGAGGGATTTTTGCTGGCCATGCGCTTGCAACCTGATGCGGCGCGCCAGCGATTACAGGCGGGTTTGAGCGAAGCACGGGCCTGTCGCGATATCAGCGTGTTGATCGGCCATTGCGTGATCGCCCGGCTCGACGGCAGCAGCGGTGATTACGCCCGGGCCTTTGCCGAACTGGCGGAAGCCGAGCGGCTGATGCACATCTGGGACGTTCCGCCGATCTACTATCTGGCGATGATTACGTTGGTCAAATGCGAGCTGTGGCTGGCACAGGGGCGGATTGACCTGGCCGAGGCCTGGCTGGCGCGGCTGGGGCAGACTTACACAGGGGAACGGGCTGCAGCTCCGCCGGAATTCCACCCGCAACTACCCCTGCATGTCGAACTGCAGCAGGCGCTGCTGGATGCCATTCAAGGACAACCGATGCTCGCTGAGGGGCGGTTGAACGTGTTGCTGGAGAACGGTCAGCAAACCGGTCGGCAGTTGCTGAGCGTGATGGCCTTGACCCAGAAAGTGGTATTGCTGCTGGTGACCGGCCGCGAATCCGAGGCCCGCAAAGCGCTGGTACAGGCAATGGAGGCGGCCAGCGGCGGTGTATTGCAGCCGTTCGATGTTTTGGTCAAAGACCATGTCGATTGGCTGCGCGGGCAATTATCCTTGACCTCACCGTGTCTGGTCGGTCAGCAGTTACTGAAGCATTTCCCGTCTGCTGCGTCACGTGCGGCGCAGGAGCCTCCGACTGCCGAGCAATTGAGCAGCCGGGAACTGGCAGTCCTGCGACTGATTGCCCAAGGCTGCTCAAATCAGGAAATCAGCGAACAACTGTTCATCTCGCTGCACACTGTGAAAACCCATGCCAGTCATATCAACAGCAAACTGGGGGTTGAACGGCGCACACAGGCCGTGGCGAGGGCCAAGGAACTCGGAATTTTGAGCTAGGTCTTTGGCTTGATTGACGCAAAAAAAAACGCCCCGATTCCCCGGGGCGTTTTTTATCGACATTTGGCCTGTGAGACCAGGTCGGGTATCGGGTCGTATCAGGCTACCAGGTCGGTGGCGCTGAAGCTGTTGACACCCACCAGCTGGATTTCGAAGTCCGCGCCGGCGTTGCCGCTGACGTTGCCCGAAAGCACGTGGTCGACGAAACGCAGTTGGCCGGCACCCGTGAAGTCGCCCGCACCAATGAAGGTGAAGCCATTGAAACCGGCGGTCAGCAGGTTGGCATCAAACTTCGTCAGATCGATCTTGTCGCCTTGCGCACTGTTGAAGTCGGTAATGACATCGCGGTTGCTGCCGGTACCCATTTCGTTGACGCCACCGAAAACAAACGTGTCCGCGCCTGCGCCACCGGTGAGGGTGTCCGCCCCGGCTCCGCCATTGAGGACGTTGTTGTCGGCGTTGCCGATCAGGGTGTTATTCAGGCTGTTGCCGTTCAGTGTGAACTTGCCGCTGCCCAGCAACGTGACGTTTTCGACATTCACCAGGTTACTGATGCTCAGATCGACAAGGCTCGATTGCGATGTGGCGGCGTAGGTGATCAACAGGGTGTCGTTACCTTCGTTGGCCTGTTCCTGGATCAGTGCCAGTTCGCCGGACTGATCGAGGGCATAGGTGTCGTTACCTTTGCCGCCGATCATGGTGTCCAGGCCGGCACCACCAGAAAGCTGGTTGTTGCCGTCGTTGCCGATCAGCACGTTGTCCTGCGAGTTGCCCAAGGCAAAGATGTCGGCAGTGCCGGTGAGGGTCAGGTTCTCGAGGTTGGCGCCCAGAACGAAGCTGACCGAAGACCGGACGGTATCGATTTCACCGACGACGGTACTGGTTTCGCTGACCACGTCGCCGACGTTGTCGACGATGTAGGTGTCATTGCCGGCACCGCCCGCCATGAAGTCCGCCCCGGCACCACCGTCGAGAATGTTGTCGCCACTGTTGCCGATCAAGGTGTTGTTCAGGGCATTACCGGCGCCATTGAGGTTGTCGGTACCGGTGAGGGTGAGGTTCTCGACATTGTTGCCCAGGGTGTAGCTGATCGAGGCTTGTACCGTGTCGATTTCGCTCGCCAGGGTGCTGGTTTCGCTGACCACGTCGCCGACATTGTCGACGATGTAGGTGTCATTGCCGGCACCGCCCGCCATGAAGTCCGCACCGGCGCCACCATCGATAATGTTGCTGTCGGCGTTGCCGATCAGCGTGTTGTTCAGGGCGTTGCCGTTCAGCCGGAAGTTGCCGCTGCCCAGCAGGGTGGCGTTCTCGACGTTGCGCAGGTTGCTCAAGTTCAGATCGACGATGTTGGTCTGCGCCGTGGCGGTGTAGGTGATCAACAGGGTGTCGTTGCCTTCGCCGGCCAGCTCCTGGATCAGGGCCAGCTCACCGGCCTGATCGAGACCGTAGGTGTCGTTGCCCTTGCCGCCGATCATGGTGTCCAGACCTGCGCCACCAGAGAGCTGGTTATTGCCGTCGTTGCCGATCAGCACGTTATCCAGCGCGTTGCCCAGACCAAATGTATCGCCTGTGCCGGTCAGGGTCAGGTTCTCGAGGTTGGCACCCAGGATGTAGTTGATCGAGGCCTGCACGGTGTCGATTTCGTTCGCCAGGGTGCTGGTTTCGCTGACCACGTCGCCAACGTTGTCGACGATGTAGGTGTCATTGCCGGTGCCGCCGGCCATGAAGTCCGCGCCGGCACCGCCGTCGAGAATGTTATTGCCACTGTTGCCGTTCAACACGTTGTTCAGGGCGTTGCCTGTTGCGTTGATATTGTCAGTGCCCACCAGCGTAAGGTTTTCGACGTTGTTGCCCAGGGTGTAGTTGATGTAGGAGTAAACCAGGTCGATTTCTGTCGCCGAAGTGCCCTCTTCGATAACCACGTCACCGACGTTGTCGACTACGTAGGTGTCATTGCCTGCACCACCATTGAGGGTATCCGCGCCTGCTCCGCCGTTGAGAATGTTGTTGTCGGCGTTACCGATCAGAACGTTGTTCAGGCTGTTGCCGAGCACTGCGAAATTGCCGCTGCCCAGCAGTGTCACGTTTTCCACGTTCTGCAAGTTACTGATGCTCAGATCGACAATCTGTGAGGTGGCGGCATAGGTCAGAAGCAGGGTATCGGTGCCTTCGTTGGCCAGTTCCTGGATCAGTGCCAGTTCGCCGGACTGATCGAGGGCATAGGTGTCGTTACCTTTGCCGCCGATCATGGTGTCCAGGCCTGCGCCACCAGAGAGCTGGTTGTTGCCGTCGTTGCCGATCAGCACGTTGTCCTGCGAGTTGCCCAAGGCAAAGATGTCGGCAGTGCCGGTGAGGGTCAGGTTCTCGAGATTGGCGCCCAGAACGAAGTTGACCGAAGACCGTACGGTATCGATTTCACCGACGACGGTGCTGGTTTCGCTGACCACGTCGCCGACGTTGTCGACGATGTAAGTGTCATTGCCGGCACCGCCCGCCATGAAGTCCGCCCCGGCACCACCATCGATAATGTTGCTGTCGGCGTTGCCGATGAGGGTGTTGTTCAGACTGTTGCCGGTGAGCGTGAAGTTGCCGCTGCCCAGCAGGGTGACGTTCTCGATGTTGCGCAGGTTGCTGAGGTTCAGGTCGACGGTGCTGGTCTGCGGTGTGGCGGAATAGGTCAGTTGAAGGGTGTCGATGCCCTCGTTTGCCAGTTCCTGAACCAATGCCAGTTCCCCGGCCTGATCCAGTGCGTAGGTGTCATTGCCCTTGCCACCGATCATGGTGTCCAGACCGGCGCCACCGGCAAGCTGGTTGTTGCCGTCGTTGCCGATCAGCACGTTGTCCTGCGAGTTGCCCAAGGCAAAGATGTCGGCAGTGCCGGTGAGGGTCAGGTTCTCGAGATTGGCGCCCAGAACGAAGTTGACCGAAGACCGTACGGTATCGATTTCACCGACGACGGTACTGGTTTCGCTGACCACGTCGCCGGCATTGTCGACGATGTAGGTGTCGTTGCCCGCGCCGCCGATCATGATGTCCGCACCGGCACCGCCGTCGAGAATGTTGTCGCCACTGTTGCCGATCAAGGTGTTGTTCAGGGCATTACCGGTGCCATTGAGGTTGCCGGTACCGGTGAGGGTGAGGTTCTCGACGTTGTTGCCCAGGGTGTAACTGATCGAGGCTTGTACCGTGTCGATTTCGCTCGCCAGGGTGCTGGTTTCGCTGACCACGTCGCCGATATTGTCGACGATGTAAGTGTCATTGCCAGCACCACCCGCCATGAAGTCCGCACCGGCGCCGCCGTCGATGTAGTTGCTGTCGGCGTTGCCGATCAGCGTGTTGTTCAGGGCGTTGCCGTTCAGCCGGAAGTTGCCGCTGCCCAGCAGGGTGGCGTTCTCGACGTTGAGCAGGTTGCTGAGGTTCAAGTCGACGACGTTGGTCTGCAGGGTCGATGCGTAGGTGATCAACAGGGTGTCGTTGCCTTCGCCGGCCAGCTCCTGGATCAGGGCCAGCTCACCGGCCTGATCGAGACCGTAGGTGTCGTTGCCCTTGCCGCCGATCATGGTGTCCAGACCCGCGCCACCAGAGATCTGGTTGTTGCCGTCGTTGCCGATCAGCACGTTGTTTTGCGCGTTGCCCAGGGCAAAGGTGTCGCCAGTGCCGGTGAGGGTCAGGTTCTCGATGTTGGCGCCCAGTGCGAAGCTGACCGAGGCCAGTACGTTGTCGATTTCACCGACTACCGCACTGGTTTCGCTGACCACGTCACCGGCATTGTCGACGATGTAGGTGTCGTTGCCCGCGCCGCCAGCCATGAAGTCCGCGCCGGCACCGCCATCAATGAAGTTGTTGCCGGCGTTGCCGATCAGCACGTTGTTCAGCGCATTGCCGGTGGCAGTCAGATTGTCGGTGCCCACCAGCGTAAGGTTTTCGACGTTGCTGCCCAGGGTGTAGCTGATGGAGGAAATGACGGTATCGATTCCCGAACCGAAGTTCGCGAGTTCAACCACGGTATCGCCGACGTTATCGACGTAGTAGGTGTCGTTACCGTCGCCCCCGGTCATGGAGTCTGCACCCGCCATGCCGTTAAGGGTGTTGTTCAGTGCGTTGCCGATGAGAACGTCATCGAATGCCGAACCGATGGCATTCTCGATTTTGGCGCCATAGGCAATCGCCAGACCGTCATTGATTGCAGCCTGGGTGTTCAAATCCGTGAAGGCCTTGCCGATCTGACTGTAGGCACCTTCATTCAGGTTGATCTTCACGGCGGCAAGTTGATTGCTGCCATCAATGGTGTCGTTACCACCGGCATCCCAGATGGTTTCAAAAATAGACTGGTCAGGCGCCCACTTGTAGACGTTGTCGCCGGTCTGCCACATCGTGTTGACGCCATACAGGCTCTGAATCGCGATGATGTCGAGAACCATCGGTGTCGTCGGCTGGTACGAGTAATTACTGCTGTAACTCATCACGGTGAAGTGAACGTCGTCCAGTGAAGGATCCAGCAGTGTCTTGTTGGTCGAGCTGACGTCGAACGGATGCTTGAGGCCCAGTGCGTGACCGATCTCATGGATGAAGGTCATGACATCATAAGACCCCTTCAGCGGGGTGGCCTCACCCGTCTGCGGGCCAATCCAGACATCGCCACCGGACGGGGTATTGGCAGGGAAATAAGCCCAGGCAGCGGTCTTGTTGTCCATCAGCCGATAGCCGCCGAAGCGCAGGTCACCGACGTTGGTCAGTGTGTCTGTGGTCAGGCTGAAGTTCAGATTGGTGACGGCTGCCCAAGTCCCCAGTGAGTAGTTCACCGCTGCCTTCTGACCCGGAGTGAGTTCGTACAGCGCGTTATATTCATTGTCGGGGCTGTAGTCGGTGACGAAGTACGAAGTGCCGGGAGCCATGAAGCTATAGCTCAGACTGGTTCCACCTTTGCCCCAGTTGGACCCCAGCCAGTAGCTGCCGGCAATGAGGCTGTCGACAGTGGCATTGCCGGTCAGAGAAGCGGGGAAAGTGAAGGAGTAGGTCTTGGGCGTAGGCATGGGGGATTTCCTGAGTGCGCTGCGGCCCTTCCTGAATGCGACCGCTACAAAAAAATGCGATTTTGCACCAGAAACAGGAAGTTTGACATCATTAAGCCATCATTTTTCTGATCGCTGGCGTCAAATAACTGACCGGGCGATCTGTATCGGCCTGTGAAGTAGAATTCTGAAACCAACCTCACTACCGTTCGTCCAGGAATTCCCATGAGTGGCCCCAACGCCATGCTGATTCGCGAAACCTTTCCCGTCGGCCCTTTGCAGTGCAACTGCACAATCATCGGCGACCCGATCTCGAAAAAAGCCATCGTCGTCGACCCGGGCGGAAATCCTGACCTGATCATGGCGCGCCTCGATGCGCTGGGTCTGAAAGTGGTCAGCATCATCCATACCCATGCGCACCTCGACCACTTTCTGGCTTCGGGGCAGATGAAGGAGAAAACCGGCGCAACCCTGCACCTGCATAAAGAAGATCAATTCCTGTGGGACAACCTGGAGATGCAATGCCAAATGTTCGGTGTGCCCTACGCCCCGGTGCCATCGCCGGATCGCTGGCTGAGCGATGATGAAGAACTTGCCTGCGGCTGCGGCGTGGCACTGCACACGCCGGGGCATACACCGGGTTCCATGAGCTTTTGGTTTTCCGAGGCTAAGCTGTTGATTGCCGGTGACACGTTGTTCCGGCGCGGAGTAGGGCGCACGGATTTGTGGGGCGGCGATCAGGCGACCATCGTGCGATCGATCAAGCAGCGGCTATATACATTGGACGAGGACGCGACCGTTGTGGCCGGACATGGTCCGGACACGCGTCTGGGCGATGAAATGCGGGAAAATCCGTTCGTGCGCGCCTAAACATTTTGTCACGAGTGCCCGGCGGAATTTTTGTGCATTGTCATGATCCAACGCCCGCAAAGGTCCATTGCCAAACGGCCGTTGCACCACAGAATGCAAAAAAAGTAGGAGCTCTCCATGTTCACCACGCGTCGTTTGATTATTGTCGCTACTGCCGTAGCCGTACTGTCCGGCTGCGCCTCGCCCAACCCTTATGACAATCAGGGTCAGGCCGACGGTGGCTCCCAGGGCATGAGCAAAACCGCCAAATACGGCGGCCTCGGTGCACTGGCCGGTGCGCTGGCCGGTGCTGCCATCGATCACAATAACCGCGGCAAGGGCGCCTTGATCGGCGCTGCCGTCGTCGGTGCTTCCGCTGCCGGTTACGGTTATTACGCCGACCAGCAGGAGAAGAAACTGCGCGCCAGCATGGCCAACACCGGTGTCGAGGTGCAGCGTCAGGGTGACCAGATCAAACTGATCATGCCGGGCAACATCACCTTCGCCACCGATTCGGCGAACATCGCGCCAAGCTTCTATCAACCGCTGAACAACCTGGCGGGCTCGCTCAGGGAATTCAACCAGAACCAGATCGAAATCGTCGGCTACACCGACAGCACCGGCAGCCGCCAGCACAACATGGACCTGTCCCAGCGTCGTGCGCAGAGCGTGGCGACCTACCTGACTTCGCAAGGCGTCAGCGGTGCCAACCTGTCGGCCCGTGGTGCCGGCCCGGATAATCCTGTTGCCAGCAACGGTGACGTCAATGGCCGTGCGCAGAACCGTCGCGTTGAAGTCAACCTGAAGGCGATCCCGGGCCAGCAGTACGGTGGTCAGCAGCAACAACAGCCGGGTACGGTTCAGCAGTATCCGTAACCGTCAGGTACAAAAAAGCCCCCGGACAAGTGATTGTCCGGGGGCTTTTTGTTGGTGCGAAGGCTGATTACTTCTTCAGGCCGTAGTGCTCATCCAGCATGCCAGGCGAGTTAGGGGTCTTCGGCGCGTAGTCACGCGGCGGCTCCTGGCTGCGTGGTGGCGTCAGGCGTTCACGTGGAGCCTGAACCGCTTCGGAGTGCAGAGAAGCCAGCAGACGCTGACGGGTCTGCTCGTCCAGGGCCAGACGGTTGGCGCCCTCGGCGAGGTGATCCTGCACTTCCTGGTAACTCTGGGTCAGTTTCTTGACCAGATTGGCGGTGCTGTTGAAGTGGGTCACCACTTCATTCTGATAACTGTCGAAACGTTCCTGGATATCGTCCAGTTGACGCTGTGTGCGGCTGGGCGCGGCATTCGGCGCAACGCGTGCGATCAGGAAACCAATGGCGACACCCACAACCAGGGCAAGAGTCGGTAACAACCAAACTAAGAGCGAGTGTTCCACGAGTCCTTCCTCTATAAACGGCTTTGCTTTACGTTAACGGCTCGAACCTGCGCTGTATACCGCGATTCACTCGCAATAGATTGGCACAGACAATTTGCTAGACGAGTCGACCCGATTCGAGGTCACGGAGTTCCTTCCTTGCTGATGCGTGAAACCCCTGTAGTGATTGATGGCCCGGTGGGTCAACTTGAATCCCTGTACCTGGACAACGAGCAGCCACGCGGCATCGCGCTGATCTGCCATCCCAACCCGGTGCAGGGCGGCACCATGCTCAACAAAGTCGTCTCGACCCTGCAGCGCACCGCGCGCGACGCGGGCCTGATCACCCTGCGTTTCAACTACCGCGGCGTCGGTGCCAGCGAAGGTTCCCATGACATGGGCAGCGGTGAAGTCGATGACGCCCGGGCCGCCGCCGCATGGTTGCTGGAAAAGCACCCGGATCTGCCGCTGACCCTGTTCGGTTTCTCCTTCGGCGGATTTGTTGCAGCAAGTCTCGGCGGTCGTCTTGAAGCACAAGGCGTGGCGCTCAAGCACCTTTTCATGGTCGCGCCTGCGGTCATGCGCCTGGGCGATCAGGATCAGTTGCCGCAGCAGGGCGAGCTGACCGTGATCCAGCCGGAAACCGACGAGGTGATCGATCCGCAGCTGGTCTACGAATGGTCTGACAAACTCCAGCGCCCCCATGAGCTGCTGAAAGTGGCAGAATGCGGACACTTTTTTCATGGCAAGCTGACCGATCTCAAGGATCTGATCCTGCCGCGTCTCTCGAATTGATTGCAGTCTGACAAGCGATTACCCATGACGAACCGTACCCGCATCCTCACCGGCATCACCACCACCGGCACCCCGCACCTGGGCAACTACGCCGGTGCCATTCGCCCGGCGATCGTCGCCAGCCGTGACACGAACGCCGATTCGTTCTACTTCCTGGCCGACTACCACGCCCTGATCAAGTGCGATGACCCGTTGCGCATCCAGCGCTCGCGTCTGGAAATCGCCGCGACCTGGCTGGCCGGTGGCCTGGATGTGGATCGTGTGACCTTCTATCGCCAGTCCGACATTCCGGAAATTCCCGAGCTGACCTGGCTGCTGACCTGTGTCGCCGCCAAGGGCCTGCTCAACCGCGCCCACGCCTACAAGGCTTCGGTGGACAAGAACGTCGAGACCGGCGAAGACCCGGATGCCGGCATCACCATGGGCCTGTACAGCTATCCGGTGCTGATGGCGGCGGACATCCTGATGTTCAACGCGCACAAGGTGCCGGTCGGTCGCGACCAGATCCAGCACGTGGAAATGGCCCGCGACATCGGCCAGCGCTTCAACCACCTGTTCGGCCAGGGCAAGGAGTTCTTCACCATGCCCGAAGCGCTGATCGAAGAAAGCGTGGCCACATTGCCGGGCCTGGACGGTCGCAAGATGTCCAAGAGCTACGACAACACCATCCCGCTGTTCACCAGCGCCAAGGACATGAAGGACGCGATCTCGCGGATCGTTACCGACTCCCGTGCGCCGGGCGAAGCGAAGGATCCGGACAACTCGCACCTGTTCACCCTGTTCCAGGCATTCGCCACGCCGGCGCAGGCCGACGAGTTCCGCAGCGAGCTGCTGGGCGGTCTGGGTTGGGGTGAAGCGAAGAACCGTCTGTTCCAGTTGCTCGACAACGAGCTGGGCGAGTCCCGCGAGCGTTATCACCAACTGATCGAGCGTCCGGCGGATCTGGAAGACATCCTGCAACACGGTGCCAGGAAGGCTCGTGCGGTGGCGACGCCGTTCCTCAACGAACTGCGTGAAGCGGTCGGCCTGCGCTCGTTCGTCAATCAGGTTCAGGTGGCCGCGACCACCAAGAAGAAGGCCGCGAAAGCTGCGCGCTTCGTCAGCTTCCGCGAAGACGACGGCAGCTTCCGTTTCCGTCTGCTGGCGGCTGACGGCGAGCAACTGCTGCTGTCGTTGAATTTCGAAGATGGAAAGGCCGCGGGCGCGGTGGTCAAAGCACTTCAGTCTGGCCATGCCTACGACATCCGTGAGGATCGGGACAAGACCTTCTCGGTTTGGGTAGGTACGGAGCACGTTGCTGACGGGCCTGTATTTGACGATAAGGCGTCTCGGGATGCGGCTATCGCGTCACTGCGGATCGCTCTGACACCGGTTCAGGAATAATCAACGGGCCGGCCCGACCAAGGGCCGATTGCCATTCCCACGGGCCATCGCTACAGTGACGGCCCGTTTTTGTTGCCTTGCTAACGAATTATGACGCCCCTAGAACGATATCAAGCTGATCTGAAACGCCCGGACTTCTTCCATGATGCGGCGCAGGAAACTGCCGTGCGTCATCTGCAACGCCTGTACGACGATCTGATCGCGGCGGAGCAGAACAAGCCGGGTTTGCTGGGCAAGCTGTTTGGCAAAAAGGATCAGACGCCGGTCAAGGGCCTGTATTTCTGGGGCGGCGTGGGTCGCGGCAAGACTTACCTGGTGGACACCTTCTTCGAAGCGCTGCCATTCAAGGAAAAGACCCGCACCCACTTCCACCGCTTCATGAAGCGCGTGCACGAAGAGATGAAGACCCTCGGCGGCGAAAAAAACCCGCTGACCATCATCGCCAAGCGTTTTGCGACTGAGTCGCGGGTCATCTGCTTCGATGAATTCTTCGTTTCCGATATCACCGACGCCATGATCCTCGGCACGCTGATGGAAGAGCTGTTCAGGAACGGTGTAACCCTGGTCGCCACTTCGAACATCGTGCCGGACGGTCTGTACAAGGACGGCCTGCAACGCGCGCGCTTCCTGCCGGCCATCGCGCTGATCAAGCAGAACACCGAGATCGTCAACGTCGACAGCGGCGTCGACTATCGTCTGCGTCACCTCGAACAAGCGGAGCTGTTCCACTTCCCGCTCGATGAAGCTGCTCACGAAAGCCTGCGCAAGAGCTTCCGCGCGCTGACGCCTGAATGCACGGCGGCCGTGGAAAATGATGTGCTGATCATCGAGAACCGCGAAATCCGTGCTCTGCGCACATGTGATGACGTGGCCTGGTTCGACTTCCGCGAACTGTGCGACGGCCCGCGTAGCCAGAACGACTACATCGAACTGGGCAAGATCTTCCACGCCGTGCTGCTCAGTGGCGTGGAGCAAATGAGCGTCACTACTGACGACATCGCCCGTCGTTTCATCAACATGGTCGACGAGTTCTACGACCGTAACGTCAAGCTGATCATTTCTGCTGAAGTCGAGTTGAAAGACCTGTACACCGGCGGGCGCCTGACGTTCGAATTCCAGCGGACCCTCAGCCGTCTGCTGGAGATGCAATCCCACGAATTCCTGTCCCGGGCACACAAGCCTTAAGCGGATTCGGCAAACAAAAAGGGCCTGCAGATGCAGGCCCTTTTTTGTGTCTGGTCGAATTGTCAGGCAGCTTGCTGGAACTGCTGTCGATACTGGTTTGGCGACAGTTCGGTGTGCTGGCGGAACAGGCGTGCGAAGAAGCTCGCATCGTCGTAGCCGACTTCGTAACTGATGGTCTTGATGCTCTTGCGGCTGCCGGACAGCAAACCTTTGGCGGTCTCGATGCGCAGCCGTTGCAGGTAGTGCAGTGGCTTGTCACCGGTGGCGGTCTGGAAGCGGCGCATGAAGTTGCGAATGCTCATGCCGTGCTCGCGGGCCACGTCTTCGAAGCGGAACTTGTCGGCGAAATGCTCTTCGAGCCAGTGCTGGATCTGCAGGATGATCACGTCCTGATGCAGTTTCTGCCCGCCGAAACCGATGCGGCCCGGTGAGTAGCTGCGCTGCACTTCATAAAGAATGTCACGAGCTACCGCTTGCGCCACATTGGCGCCGCAGAAACGTTCGATCAGATAGATGTAGAGGTCGCAGGCAGAGGTGGTGCCGCCGGCGCAGTACAGGTTGTCGGCGTCGGTCAGGTGCTTGTCCTGATTGAGATAGACCTTGGGGAAGCGCTCGGCGAAGGCGTTGAAGAAGCGCCAGTAGGTGGTCGCTTCCTTGCCGTTGAGCAGGCCGGCCTCGGCCAGCCAGAACACCCCGGTGGCCTCGCCGCAGAGCACGGCGCCACGGGCGTGCTGTTCACGCAGCCATGGCAGGACCTGTGGATAACGTTGGCACAGCGTGTCGAAGTCATCCCAGAAGGCCGGGAGGATGATGACGTCGGCGTTTTCCAGACCGCCGTCCACCGGCATGACCACGTCACTGAAGCTGTTCACCGGTTTGCCGTCGGGGCTGACCAGGCGGGTTTCGAACGCCGGAGTCAGGCCGTGGCCCAGTTGTTTGCCGTAACGCAGGCTGGCCAGATGGAAGAAATCCTTGGCTTGCATGAGGGTGGAAGCGAAAACCCGGTCGATCGCCAGGATGCTGACGCGCCGCAAGGGCGTGGAGGCTTGCTTGGACATAATTCAACTTTTGTTTTTATAAGGGAAAGTGGTCACCAGACGGCTGGATCGTCTTATTTTTTGTCGGATGTGTCCAGTGTCCTGTAACGGGTGTGCGGCTTAGTCTCTGAAGGTCTGATCCCTCCAACAAGAACGAAAGGTGACGCATGATTCCCAGAACCCTGTTCAGCTCCGAGCACGAATTGTTCCGCGACAGCGTGCGGACTTTCCTTGAGAAAGAGGCGGTGCCGTTCCACGGGCAATGGGAAAAACAAGGCTACATCGACCGTAAACTCTGGAACAAGGCAGGGGAGGCGGGGATGCTCTGCTCGCATCTGCCTGAAGAATACGGCGGGTTGGGGGCGGACTTCCTGTACAGCGCCGTGGTGATCGAGGAAGTGGGGCGGCTGGGCCTGACCGGCATCGGTTTTTCCCTGCATTCGGACATTGTTGCGCCGTACATCCTGCATTACGGCAGCGAGGCGCTGAAGCAGAAATACCTGCCGAAACTGGTGTCCGGCGAGATGGTCAGCGCCATCGCCATGACCGAGCCTGGCGCCGGTTCCGACCTGCAAGGTGTCAAGACCACGGCGGTGCTGGATGGCGACGAATATGTGATCAACGGCTCGAAGACCTTCATCACCAACGGCTTTCTGGCTGATCTGGTGATCGTCGTGGCCAAGACCGATCCGAAAGCGGGTGCGAAGGGCACCAGTCTGTTTCTGGTAGAGGCGAACACGCCGGGCTTCGACAAGGGCAAGCGCCTGGAGAAAGTCGGAATGAAGGCTCAGGACACGTCGGAATTGTTCTTCCAGGACGTGCGAGTGCCGAAGGAAAACCTGTTGGGTCAGGCCGGTGCCGGGTTTGCCTATCTGATGCAGGAGCTGCCGCAGGAGCGGCTGACGGTGGCGATTGGCGGGTTGGCTTCAGCCGAGGCGGCACTGCAATGGACGCTGGATTACACCCGTGACCGCAAGGCGTTCGGCAAGGCGATTGCCGACTTCCAGAACACCCGCTTCAAACTGGCGGAAATGGCCACCGAGATTCAGATCGGCCGGGTATTCGTCGACCGCTGTCTGGAACTGCACCTTCAGGGCAAACTGGATGTGCCGACGGCGGCAATGGCCAAGTACTGGGGCACCGACCTGCAATGCAAGGTGCTCGACGAGTGCGTGCAGTTGCATGGCGGCTACGGCTTCATGTGGGAGTACCCGGTGGCCCGGGCGTGGGCGGATGCGCGGGTGCAGCGGATCTATGCCGGCACCAATGAAATCATGAAAGAGATTATTGCACGGTCGCTATGACCCGGGCGCTCCCACGCTTGTGCGTGGGAGCGCGGCTTTTAACGCCGGATCAAGGTGCCGGGTTCGGATGATCCTTGTGAATCGCTTCAATCCCTTCAAGCACTTCGTCTGAAAGATTCAGATAGAAACTGGCAATGTTGCTGTCCAGTTGCTCCAGCGTCGTCGCCCCGATGATGTTGCTGGTGACGAACGGTTGCTGATTGACGAAGGCCAGCGCCATTTGCGCCGGATCCAGGCCATGTTCCCGGGCGAGCGCCACGTAACGGCTGCACGCTGCTTCCGATTGCGCGTTGAAATAGCGGCTGAAGCGGCTGTAGAGGCTCAGACGGCCTTTTGGCGGGCGGGCGCCCCCTTCGTACTTGCCCGACAGGAAACCGAATGCCAGCGGCGAATAGGCGAGCAAGCCGCACTGTTCGCGAATGGCGATCTCGGCCAGACCGACCTCGAAGCTGCGGTTGAGCAGGTTGTACGGGTTCTGGATCGATACCGCGCGCGGCCAGCCACGGGCTTCGGCCAGGGCCAGAAAGCGCATGGTGCCCCACGGGGTTTCGTTGGACAGACCGATGTGGCGGATCTTGCCGGCCTTCACTTGCTCGTCGAGGGCTTCGAGGGTGTCTTCGAGCGGGGTAAGGTTGGCTTCGATCTTGTGTTTGTAGCCCAGCTGTCCGAAAAAGTTGGTGCTGCGCTCCGGCCAGTGCAGTTGATACAGGTCGATGTAGTCGGTCTGCAGGCGCTTGAGGCTGGCGTCCACCGCCTCGGTGATGTGCTGGCGGTTGTGGCGCAGGTTTTTGTCGCGGATGTAATCGATGGTGTTGCCGGGGCCGGCGATCTTGCTGGCGAGGATCCAGTCGGCGCGGTCGCCACGGCTCTTGAAGTAATTGCCGATGTAGCGCTCGGTGGTGGCATAGGTTTCGGCTTTCGGCGGCACCGGGTACATCTCGGCGGTGTCGATGAAATTGATCCCGGCGCCCTTGGCCCGTTCGATCTGGGCGAAGGCTTCAGCTTCAGTGTTTTGCTCGCCCCAGGTCATGGTGCCGAGGCAGATTGCACTCACGTTCAGGTCGGTACGGCCTAGCTGGCGATAGTCCATCGGGTGCTCCTTGGGCAAAACAAGCATAAAAGCAGGTTGAAATTTTTTTCGCAATCTGCATAATTGCCGACCTCTTTCTGCAGTGGAAGTGATGCCCCGCCGCCGAAGAATCTTGCCGTTGAACGGACGCGCCGACCCGAGCCCCCGAAAGCGTCTGTATCCGGCTGCCTTTGACTTGTCAAAGTACGCACTATTCAGTAAGATCCGCCGTCTTATTTACAGGCGGCCCCTGAGGCTATAAAGAATGAAAACTTTTACTGCTAAACCGGAAACAGTAAAGCGCG
This sequence comes from Pseudomonas kribbensis, assembly GCF_003352185.1. Classification (GTDB taxonomy): domain Bacteria; phylum Pseudomonadota; class Gammaproteobacteria; order Pseudomonadales; family Pseudomonadaceae; genus Aquipseudomonas; species Aquipseudomonas kribbensis. The sequence goes on along the minus strand of NZ_CP029608.1, from coordinate 5,228,470 downwards.
ACTGGTTTGTCGTCGACGCTGCTGGTCAGACCCTGGGTCGTCTGGCCACCGAAATCGCGAGCCGTCTGCGTGGCAAGCACAAGCCTGAGTACACTCCTCACGTTGACACCGGCGACTACATCGTCGTGATCAATGCTGAGCAAGTTCGTGTAACCGGTGCTAAAACCACTGACAAAATGTACTACTCCCACTCCGGTTTCCCGGGCGGTATCAAGTCGATCAACTTTGAAAAACTGATCGCCAAGGCCCCTGAGCGCGTGATCGAGACCGCGGTTAAAGGCATGCTGCCTAAGAACCCGCTGGGTCGCGACATGTACCGTAAGCTGAAAGTCTATGCGGGCGCTGCACACCCTCATACTGCTCAGCAGCCCCAAGAACTGAAGATTTAACGGAATAGTTCATTATGTCGGCGACTCAAAATTACGGCACTGGCCGTCGCAAGACCGCAACCGCACGCGTTTTCCTGCGTCCGGGTACTGGTAACATCTCCATCAACAACCGTTCGCTGGATTCGTTCTTCGGCCGCGAAACTGCCCGCATGGTAGTTCGTCAGCCGCTGGAACTGACCGAGACTGTCGAGAAATTCGACATCTACGTCACCGTGATCGGCGGTGGTGTAAGTGGTCAGGCTGGCGCAATCCGCCACGGTATCACTCGCGCTCTGATGGACTACGACGAAACCCTGCGTAGCGCTCTGCGCAAAGCTGGCTTCGTTACCCGCGACGCCCGTGAAGTTGAACGTAAGAAAGTTGGTCTGCGTAAAGCGCGTAAGCGTCCGCAGTACTCGAAGCGTTAATTCCGCTTCCACGTTCAAAAAGAACGCCCGATTCCTCACGGAACCGGGCGTTTTTTTATGCGTGCGATTTCTCGAATAATTGCGCTGTGACAACTTGCCACATTCGTAGACCCCCTATACTACAAGGCTTGAGGGCCAGCCCTCCGGGTAATTACCTTGTCAGAATTGGGGGTTTTCATTACCATTCGGCAAAATTTTTATAAGTACATTGTTTCATATTTAGTAGATGCCTGATTTAACAGGCCACAAAGCTGATGGGAGAGGACTGAATGAGCAATGACGGCGTGAATGCAGGCCGGCGTCGCTTCTTGGTAGCGGCCACATCCGTGGTGGGTGCTGCAGGAGCGGTGGGGGCTGCGGTCCCGTTCGTGGGGTCATGGTTTCCCAGTGCCAAGGCGAAAGCTGCCGGTGCACCGGTGAAAGTGAATGTCAGCAAAATCGAGCCCGGACAGCAGATGATTGCTGAATGGCGCGGCCAGCCGGTATTCATTGTTCGCCGTACTGCGGAAATCCTGGGGAATCTCAAGAAGATCGAGGGCCAGCTCTCCGATCCGACCTCCAAAAACTCCACGCAACCTACCTATGTCGACCCTGAAGTACGTTCGATCAAGCCGGAAATTTTGCTGCTGATCGGGATCTGCACTCACCTGGGTTGCTCACCGACCTTCCGTCCGGAAGTGGCACCCGCGGATCTGGGAAAAGACTGGGTAGGCGGCTATTTCTGCCCTTGCCACGGTTCCCACTACGATCTGGCTGGCCGCGTCTACAAGTCGCAACCTGCGCCTTTGAACCTGCCAGTACCCCCGCATTCCTATGAGACCGATGACCTGATTGTCATTGGCGTCGATACGGAGAAAGCGTGATGAGCAAGTTCATGGATTGGGTTGATGCGCGCTTCCCCGCCACCAAGATGTGGGAAGACCATCTCAGCAAGTATTACGCTCCAAAAAACTTCAACTTCTTCTACTTCTTCGGCTCGCTGGCACTGCTCGTTCTGGTCAACCAGATCGTCACCGGTGTCTGGCTGACCATGAGCTACACCCCTTCGGCGGAAGAGGCGTTCGCCTCCGTCGAATACATCATGCGCGACGTCGAGTACGGCTCGATCCTGCGTTTGCTCCACTCCACCGGTGCTTCGGCGTTCTTCATCGTGGTCTATCTGCACATGTTCCGTGGCTTGCTTTACGGTTCGTACCAGAAACCACGCGAACTGGTGTGGGTGTTCGGCATGCTGATCTACCTGGCGCTGATGGCCGAAGCCTTCATGGGTTACCTGCTGCCATGGGGCCAGATGTCCTACTGGGGTGCCCAGGTGATCATCTCGCTGTTCGGCGCGATTCCGGTCATCGGCAACGACCTGACCCAGTGGATTCGTGGTGACTACCTGATTTCCGGGATCACCCTGAACCGCTTCTTCGCCCTGCACGTGGTGGCCTTGCCGATCGTGATTCTAGGTCTGGTGGTGCTGCACATTCTGGCGCTGCACGAAGTCGGTTCGAACAACCCGGACGGCGTGGACATCAAGAAGCACAAGGACGAAAACGGTATCCCGCTGGACGGCATCGCTTTCCACCCGTACTACACCGTGAAAGACATTGTCGGCGTCGTGGTGTTCCTGTTCATCTTCTGCTTCATTGTGTTCTTCTTCCCGGAAATGGGCGGCTACTTCCTCGAAAAACCAAACTTCGAGCAAGCCAACCCGTTCAAGACGCCAGAGCACATTGCACCGGTCTGGTACTTCACACCGTTCTACGCGATCTTGCGTGCTATCCCGGACAAACTCATGGGTGTTATCGCCATGGGTGCCTCGATTGCCTTGCTGTTTGTGCTGCCATGGCTTGATCGTAGCCCGGTCAAATCGATGCGCTACAAAGGCTGGATGAGCAAAATCTGGCTGGTGGTGTTCTGCATTTCCTTCGTGATTCTCGGCATTCTGGGTGTTCTGGCCCCGACGCCTGAGCGCACGCTGGTGTCGCAGGTCTGCACCTTCCTGTACTTCGCCTACTTCATTCTGATGCCGTTCTACACCAGGCTCGAGAAGACCAAACCGGTTCCGGAAAGGGTGACTGGCTGATGAAAAAGTTATTTTTTGCTCTGATTTTTGCTGCTCTGCCTGTGCTGTCTTTTGCTGCGGAACACGGTGGCCCGGAACTGGAAAAAGTCGACATCGACGTTTCCGACAAGGCTGCCCTGCAGGATGGCGCACGTACCTTCGCCAACTATTGCATGGGTTGCCACAGTGCCAAGTTCCAGCGTTACGAGCGTGTTGCCGATGACCTCGGCGTTCCGCACGAAATGATGCTGGAGAAGCTGGTGTTTACCGGTGCCAAGATCGGCGACCACATGAACATCGGCATGCAGCCGGCCGACGCCAAGACCTGGTTCGGTGCGGCGCCGCCGGACCTGACCCTGGTGGCGCGTGTTCGTGGTACCGACTGGCTGTATGGTTATCTGCGTTCGTTCTATGAAGATCCGGCGCGTCCATGGGGCGTGAACAACAAGGTCTTCCCGAACGTCGGCATGCCTAACGTGCTGGTCGGCCTGCAAGGTCGTCAGGTCGTGGGTTGCAAACAGGTGCAGATCGTCGAGGACGGCAAGAAGCAATATGATCCGTTGACCGGTACGCCTTTGACCCATGAGGCCTGCGATCAACTGACCATCGTGCCGAAAACCGGCACCCTGAACGAAGAGCAGTTCGATGAGAAGGTCAAGAATCTGGTAACCTTCCTGGCTTACTCGGCTAACCCGGTTAAGCTGCAACATCAGCGCATCGGTACTTACGTCTTGCTGTACCTGGCGTTCTTCTTTGTGTTCGCCTACCTGCTCAAGCGTGAATACTGGAAAGACGTGCACTGATAACGCTTCAAGCAATTGCTGTTAATCGCGCGCGCCCAAGGGCGCCTCTGAAAACGCAGGGCCTGGTCAGCCAGGTTTTGCGGGAGGCGCCCTCTGGGCGCGCGCGTTTTTCCGGCTCCGACTATTTCAACAAGCGAGGAGGATCGCCATGGGCGTGACCAATCGGTTGGCCTGTTACTCCGACCCCGCCGACCACTATTCCCACCGAGTGCGCATCGTGCTTGCAGAGAAGGGTGTCAGCGCCGAAATCATTTTTGTGGAGGCTGGTCGTCAGCCGCCTAAACTGATTGAGGTGAACCCTTACGGCAGTCTCCCGACGCTGGTCGATCGTGACCTGGCATTGTGGGAGTCGACCGTGGTGATGGAGTATCTGGATGAGCGTTACCCGCATCCGCCATTGATGCCTGTGTACCCGGTGGCGCGTGCCAACAGTCGTCTGTTGATGCACCGCATCCAGCGTGACTGGTGTGGTCTGGTGGATCTGATTCTGGATTCACGCACCAAGGAAGCTGCGCGTGTCGTGGCGCGCAAGGAATTGCGTGAAAGCCTGACGGGCGTGTCGCCGCTGTTCGCCGACAAGCCGTTTTTCCTCAGTGAGGAACAAAGTCTGGTGGATTGCTGCCTATTGCCAATACTCTGGCGTTTGCCGATTCTGGGTATAGAACTGCCGCGGCCGGCCAAGCCGCTGCTTGATTATATGGAGCGTCAATTTGCGCGTGAGGCTTTCCAGGCGAGTCTGTCTGGTGTCGAACGCGACATGCGCTAAGGCTTAAGGAGCCGCTATGAACTCCAGTCGACCTTATCTGGTCCGCGCGCTCTACGAGTGGATTGTGGATAACGATTGCACCCCGCACATGCTGGTCAATTCCGAGTACCCGGCAGTGCAGGTACCACAGGGGTTTGCCAGTGACGGGCAGATTGTCCTGAATATTTCACCGAGTGCCGTGCGTCATTTGCACATGGACAACGACGTGGTGACCTTCGAAGGTCGCTTCGGTGGTGTTCCGCACAGCCTGTACGTGCCGATTGCTGCGATTCTGGGTATCTATGCCCGGGAGAACGGTCAGGGCATGGTGTTCGATCTGGAGTCGCCGATGGACGACGAAGACGAGATCGAGCAGGATGACGATATTCCGCCACCAGACAGCGAGCCGCCGCGCCCAAGCGGCCGGCCAAGCCTGAAAGTGGTGAAGTAATAAAAAAGGCGATCCAACCGGATCGCCTTTTTTGTGCCTGGGTTTTGCGGCTCAGTCGATGTACTCGAACAGTTTCACGATCTTCTGCACGCCGGACACACCCTGGACCAGATTGGTGGCCTGGGCTGCTTCCTGCTTGGTCAGCAGGCCGAGCAGATAGACGATGCCGTTCTCGGTCACGACTTTGATGCGCGAGCCTGGAATGCTGGCGTCGGTGAGCATCTGGGTCTTGATCTTGGTCGTCAGCCAGGAATCGTTCTGGCGGGCGAGGAAGCTCGAAGGCGCAATCACTTGCAGTTCGTTGTGCACCTTCTTCACGCGTTGCACATTGGCAGCTGCCTGTTCGGCCTTGGCCTTGAGGTCTTCGCGTGGGGTCTGGCCGGCCAGCAGCACGATGCCGTTGAAGCTGGTAACGACGATGTGCGAGTCATTGTCCAGGCCCGGATCGGCCTTGGCCACGTTGACGCCGACTTTGGTCTCGATCAATGAATCGTCGATCTTGCTGCCGAAGGTGCGGGTGCCGCGATCGTCTTCGATCGGTGCTTCGCGGCTGGCATTCACCACGGAGGTGCAGCCAGTAATGCCGAGGCACAGGGTCAAGGCCAGAAGGCCAAGGCGATTAGGGGTCATTCTTCACTCCCGAACAGTTGGCTGTCGATCAGATCACAAAGGCAATGGATCGCCAGCAAGTGGACTTCCTGAATACGTGCGGTGACATTGGCCGGTACGCGAATCTCGACGTCCTCGGGTAGCAGCAGCGACGCCATGCCGCCGCCATCGCGTCCGGTCAAAGCTACGACAATCATTTCGCGATCATGTGCGGCCTGGATCGCCTGAATAATGTTCGCCGAGTTACCGCTGGTCGAAATCGCCAGCAACACATCGCCTGGCTGACCGAGTGCACGGATCTGCTTGGAGAACACTTCGTTGTAGCTGTAGTCGTTGGCGATCGAGGTGATGGTCGAGCTGTCGGTGGTCAGGGCGATGGCCGGCAGGCTCGGACGCTCGCGCTCGAAACGGTTGAGCAGTTCCGAGGAAAAGTGCTGGGCATCGCCGGCCGAGCCGCCGTTGCCGCACGAGAGCATTTTCCCTTCGTTGAGCAGGGCGTTGACCATTACCTGGCTGGCTTGCTCGATGTGCGGTGCAAGTACGTCCATCGCCTGTTGCTTGGTGTCGATACTGGCCTGAAAAAGCTGGCGAATTCGGGATTGCATGTCCATCTGTGTGACCTTAATTAGCGCGGCTGTCCGGCACGTGAATGTGCAGCCCGCAAAGCAAAGAGCAAAAGTGTTGAGTGAAAATGTCCAGGTCGGCGCAGGCGCTCAACTATCGAACGCATTCTGCAACCAGTTCAGCTGACCCTGGTGGCTGTCGATGGCCACCACGTCGAAGCGGCAGGGGGAATTGGCCCAACGCGACTCGCGCTGAAGAAAATACTGTGCGGCGAAAATCAGTTTCTGCCGTTTGCGCCCGTCGATACTGTCGAGCGCTCCACCCCATTGAGTGTTCTTTCGGTAACGTACTTCGACGAATACTACTGTATCGCCATCAAGCATGACCAGATCAAGCTCGCCGCGTTTACATAACCAGTTCTGCGCCAGCAGGCGCAGACCCTGGTGTTGCAGATGCTCGAGCGCCTGGCGCTCGGCATCCTTGCCGCTTTGCAGGTGTGACCTGTCGGGCATCAGCGCGGGGTGTCCGGCAGGCGCTGGATCTGGCCGCTGACAAACTGGGCCCATGGCAACTGACGTACGACGCGTTGGCTCTGGGTCATGCCCAGGCTGCCCGACAGACCGTCGATGCGGCTGTCCGGCAGGGTCTTGAGCTGGCTCAGGCGTGGTGCCAGGCGGTAGGCGTCAACACCCATCGCGTACAGACGGCCGAGGCTGCCGGCGGCTTGTGGCCATTGTGCGGTGACCTGTTTGCGCAGTGGATCGTTGGCATCCAGCAGCCACGGGGTTTCGCAGAAGCGCACGCCGTTCATGTCGTTGTACTGGTTCACGTCGCCGCTTGCGCTGAATACGTGGGAGGTCGCGTAGACCGGCACGTCACCGGCGTACTGGAAGTTCAGGGTCGGCTTGATCTGCTGGGCCTGTTGCGGAGTCGCGGCGAGGAAAATGAACTCGATGTCCTGGCGACGCGAAGGCTGGGCGGCGACGTTGGTGCCGGCAGCGTTCTGCAGGCTCTTGGCGCGGGCCTCGCTCTGGCGCAACTGGAACATGTCGGCGATCTGCTGGGCCAGTTGCACAGGTTGATCAACACGCTCGGTGGCGACAATGCTGCCGCCGTTGGCTTGCCAGTCCTGGCTGAAGGCGCGCAGGACGCGGTCGCCCCATTCGCCTTTCGGCACCATGATCGCAGCGCGGTGCAGGCCATCGGCACGGGCGCGGCGGGACACTTCGCGGGCTTCGTCTTCAGCGGCGAGGCCGAACTGGAACAGTTGCGCAGGGCCTTGGTCGCCTTCGCTGTAGTTCAGCGCGAGGGTGGTGATCGGCAGTTGCGGGCGGGTGCTCAGCTGTTTGACCAGTGGTTTTTCCAGTGGACCGACAACCAGTTGCACGCCGTCGGCCTGGGCCTTGCGGTAGAACTCGTCCATGCTGGTCAGGTGCGAGCTGTCGTAGAACACGATGGCCGGTGGTTTCTGACCGGCTTGCTGGGCCTGGTAGTGCGCGGCCATGAAGCCGTCACGCAGGGCCTTGCCCACGGAGGCCAGTTGGCCGTCCTGTGGCAGCAGCAGAGCGATTTTGCTCAGGGGCTGGCTGGCCAGTTCCTTGAGTTTGGTCAGAGGCAGCGGCAGGATTATCGCGGCCGGGTGTTTCGGGTGCTGCGAGCGCCAGTCGTCGATGGCAGCCTGTTGCTGTTCCAGGGTTCCGGCGGTTTTCACGGCCAGGGCCAGGCTCATCCAGCCTGCGAGGTCGTCGGTCCCGTTGGGTTGCAGTTGATCGGTCGGCAGCGACGCAATCAGGGTCCAGATCGCTTCGTGGTTCTTGCTGGCGGCTTCGCCTTCCAGCATCGGTGCGATGAAGATGCGCTCGCGAGCGGCGGCCAGAGTCTGGCCATCGGCTTCAAGGGCGCGGGCGTGAACGGTGCCGGCGCGAACCTGCAGTGGAATCGACATTTCGCTCAGGCGCTGCAGGCTTGGATGGTTCAAGGCTGCCAGCGCGGCTTTCGGCTGGTTGCGGGTCATGGCCAGTTCAGCAGACAAGGTGCTGGCAAATGCCTGCTGGCCTGGCTGGAGCTGCTCCATCGGCACTTGTTGCAGGATCTGCGCGGACTGTCCGGCGTTGCCTTGGCGGTAAGCCATGTCGGCCGCGCTCAGGCGCAGCAACGCAGCTTTGTCCGGCGATTTGGCCTGGGCAGCCTGTTCGAGCAGTTGCTCGATGCTGGCATCCGGAGTCCGTGGAAGTTCGCCAAGGCTGGAGGAAGGGGAGCTGGCGCAAGCCGCCAGCAAGGCAGCGAGGCAGAGGGCAGTGAACAGCCGCAGGCAAGCGATCATGTAAGTGTTCCTGATACTCGATCAAATTAGCGTCGAATTGTACCCAAGCGCTGGCCGGGGCGCGATGTTACTGGTGTGAAACCGTCAATTTAGCTGATGTAAATGTTGCGCGACCGCACAATGGTGCGACAAACCGTGTCTGCCGCGAGCGCATCGCCGGGCGCGTGACGCGCTACAATGGCGGCTTTTACCGATCATGAGGTGTGCGCTTTGACTGCTCCAGGTGCTTTGAATTCCGCTGCGGGCTCGCTTTATGTGGTGGCGACGCCCATCGGCAACCTGGACGACATCAGCGCCCGGGCGTTGAAGATCCTGCGCGAAGTGGCGCTGATTGCCGCCGAAGACACGCGCCATTCCCAGCGTCTGATGCAGCACTTTGGTATCTCCACGCCGCTGGCGGCCTGCCATGAACACAATGAGCGTGATGAGGGCAGTCGTTTCATTACTCGTCTGCTGGCTGGCGACAACGTAGCGCTGATTTCCGATGCCGGTACGCCGCTGATTTCCGATCCGGGTTATCACCTGGTGCGCCAGGCGCGTGCCGCCGGGATCAATGTGGTGCCGGTGCCGGGGGCCTGTGCGTTGATCGCGGCACTGTCGGCGGCCGGTCTTCCATCCGACCGTTTCATCTTCGAAGGTTTTTTGCCGGCCAAGGCGGTGGGGCGCAAGGCGCGTCTGGAAGCCATCAAGGAAGAGCCGCGCACGCTGATTTTCTACGAGGCGCCACATCGTATTCTCGAGTGCCTGCAAGATATGGAAGCCGTGTTCGGTGCTGATCGCCCGGCCTTGCTCGCCCGTGAAATCACCAAGACCTTTGAAACGCTCAAGGGCCTGCCACTGGCCGAGCTGCGTGCATTCGTCGAGGCGGACAGCAATCAGCAGCGTGGCGAATGCGTTGTTGTAGTGGCTGGCTGGACTGCGCCGGAATCCGAAGATGCCGTCAGCAGCGAGGCGATGCGCATCCTCAATCTGCTGCTGGAAGAGATGCCACTCAAGCGTGCGGCCGCTTTGGCTGCGCAAATCACCGGTGAGCGCAAAAACGTGCTGTATCAGGTCGCGCTGGATCAGCAAAAAGGCGCGTAACCCGTCGCGCAGACCGGTTTGCGGGCTATTAGCGCTTGTTCTTCGGGCGCTCTGCCGTTAACCTGCGCGGCGGAGAGTCGATCGGACAGTCGCTGCCCTCTATGAAAATTAGGGGGGGGAGGAAAGTCCGGGCTCCATAGGGCGAAGTGCCAGGTAATGCCTGGGAGGCGTGAGCCTACGGAAAGTGCCACAGAAAATAACCGCCTAAGCGCTTCGGCGCCGGTAAGGGTGAAAAGGTGCGGTAAGAGCGCACCGCACGTCTGGCAACAGTTCGTGGCTAGGTAAACCCCACTTGGAGCAAGACCAAATAGGGTCCCAAGGCGTGGCCCGCGCTGGGACCGGGTAGGTTGCTAAAGATGTCCAGTGATGGCCATCGTAGACGAATGACTGTTCAAGACAGAACCCGGCTTACAGATCGACTCTCCACCTTTTTCTTTTCCCTGCTTGAATTAAAGGCGACAGGGCTGTTTATTATCAGCAGGCCTGCTCTGGAAATCCGGCAGCGGCAATCGCAGTAATAGCCATTTCCCACCTTGCTTCAATCAACAGCAGAAGCGCTTTTGTAATACCGAAAAAATCTTACTCTTAACAAATTACTTTAACTTTCGAGCGCAGCTGTCAGTGCTGTCTCAAGTTATTGGATAAAAGCATCCGCCGGATTCTCGTTGCTCCTCCTTTTATGCTCCTAAATCTCCGTTCTGTAAGGGTTTTCCTTTGATCCGCGCCTTGACGGTGTGGTGGGCGCATTCCTATAGTGTGCGCAAGTGGCGGAAAGTGGCATGAAGTGGGTTTTTTGAGCTCAAAACGATAAAAATTGGAGAAACGCAGACGTGTTTCGCGGAGCTAACGCTATCAGTCTCGACGCAAAGGGCCGTCTCGCCATGCCGAGCCGGTACCGTGACGAGCTCGTTTCGCGTAGTTCCGGCCAGTTGATCGTGACCATTGATGCCGTTGATCCGTGCCTGTGTGTCTACCCGCTCGATGAGTGGGAAATTATTGAAACCAAGTTGCGCGCGCTTCCTTCGCTCCGCGAAGAGAACCGTCGTCTGCAACGTTTATTGATTGGTAATGCCGTCGACCTCGAACTCGACGGCAGTGGTCGTTTTCTGGTGCCGCCGCGCCTGCGCGAATACGCAAAGCTGGACAAGCGCGCGATGCTGGTCGGTCAACTGAACAAGTTCCAACTGTGGGACGAAGATGCCTGGAACGCGGTTTCTGCCGCTGACCTGGCTGCCATACAACAACCGGGCGCCATGCCTGATGAACTGCGTGATCTGATCCTGTGACTATTGATAGCGGCTTTAACCACATCACCGTACTGCTTGACGAAGCCGTCGAGGCTCTCGCCGTACGTCCTGATGGCTGCTATCTGGACGGCACGTTCGGGCGCGGCGGGCACAGCCGGTTGATCCTCAGCAAGCTCGGGCCTGATGGCCGGCTCATCGGATTCGACAAAGATCCACAAGCGATTGCCACCGGGCAAACGCTAGCGGCCGAAGACGGCCGCTTTGTCGTTGTGCAGCGCAGCTTTGCCGAGCTCGGTTCGGTGGTTGCCGAACGTGGTCTGGTCGGCAAGGTCAGCGGCATTCTGCTCGACCTCGGCGTGTCTTCGCCGCAGCTCGATGATGCCGAGCGTGGCTTCAGTTTCCTCAATGATGGCCCGCTGGACATGCGCATGGACCCGTCCCGCGGCATCAGCGCAGCCGAATTCGTCAACACCGCGCCGGTGGAAGAAATCGCCCGGGTGTTCAAGGAATATGGCGAAGAACGTTTCTCCGGCCGCATGGCCCGTGCCGTGGCCGAGCGTCGCGATATTACCCCGTTCGAGCGCACCGCCGATCTGGCCGAAGTGCTGAAAGTCGCCAACCCGGCGTGGGAAAAGGGCAAGAACCCGGCCACCCGTGCATTCCAGGGCCTGCGCATTCACGTCAATAACGAACTGGGTGATCTGGAAGCGGGCCTTGAAGCCGCGCTCGAATGCCTGGAAGTGGGTGGTCGCCTGGTCGTGATCAGCTTCCACTCGCTGGAAGACCGTATCGTCAAACTGTTCATGCGCAAGCTGGTGAAGGGCGAAGCCGACAACCTGCCGCGCAACCTGCCGGTTCGCCACGTCGCCTTCGAACCGAAAATCAAGATCCATGGCAAAGCGCAGACGGCCTCCGACGCCGAACTCAAAGCCAACCCACGTTCCCGTAGCGCCGTCATGCGCGTCGCGGAGAAGCTGCGGTGAGCAAGCTTTTCGCCAAGCCACTGCCTGGCGGCAGCTTTCTCATGCTGCTGCTGTTCATCGGCGTGCTCGTGTCGGCCATCGGCGTGTCCTATAGCGCCCACTGGAACCGGCAGTTGCTCAATACCCTTTATAACGAACTCAGCGTGCGCGACAAGGCGCAGGCCGAGTGGGGGCGTCTGATCCTGGAACAAAGCACCTGGACCGCCCACAGCCGGATCGAAGTACTGGCCACCGAACAACTGAAGATGCACATCCCTGGCGCGGCTGACGTGAAGATGGTGGCGCCATGATGAAACTCGAAGGGGCACTCTTCCCGTGGCGCTTCCGTCTGGTCGTCGGTCTGCTCGGCGTGATGGTGGCCGCGATCTGCTGGCGGATCATCGACCTGCAGGTTATCGACCGTGACTTCCTCAAGGGTCAGGGTGATGCGCGCAGCGTTCGTCACATTCCGATCCCGGCACACCGTGGTCTGATCACCGACCGCAATGGCGAGCCTCTGGCCGTGAGTACGCCGGTGACCACCCTGTGGGCCAACGCCAAGGAAATGCAGCTGGCCAAGGAGAAGTGGCCGGCACTCGCCGCTGCTTTGGGCCAGGATCCGAAAGCCCTGGCCGAACGTCTTGAGGCCCAGGCCAACAAAGAATTCATTTATCTGGTGCGCGGGCTGACGCCCGAGCAGGGCCAGGCCGTGCTCGACCTGAAAGTGCCGGGCGTCTACGGCATCGAAGAATTCCGCCGGTTCTATCCGGCCGGTGAAGTGACCGCGCACATGGTCGGGTTCACCGACATTGATGACCACGGTCGTGAAGGTGTCGAACTGGCCTACGACGAGTGGCTGGCCGGCGTACCCGGCAAGCGGCAGGTCATCAAGGATCGGCGCGGTCGGCTGATCAAGGATGTCCAGGTCACCAAGAACGCCAAGGCCGGCAAGCCCTTGGCGTTGTCCATTGACCTGCGTCTGCAATACCTGGCCAACCGCGAGCTGCGTAACGCGATCATCGAGAACGGCGCCAAGGCCGGCAGTCTGGTGATCATGGACGTGAAGACCGGCGAGATCCTCGCCATGGTCAACCAGCCGACCTACAACCCGAACAACCGTCGCAACCTGCAACCGGCGATGATGCGTAACCGCGCGATGATCGACGTGTTCGAACCGGGTTCGACCATGAAAGCGATCTCGATGAGCGCCGCGATCGAAACCGGCCGCTGGAAACCGAGCGACACCGTCGAGGTGTATCCGGGTTCGCTGCAGATCGGCAAATACACGATCAAGGACGTATCGAAGACCGAAGGTCCGGTGCTCGACCTGACCGGCATTCTGATCAATTCCAGTAACGTCGGCATGAGTAAGGTCGCGTTCGACATCGGCGGCGAAACCATTTTCCGTCTGGCACAGAAAGTCGGCCTCGGCCAGGACACCGGCCTCGGCTTCCCGGGCGAACGTGTCGGCAACCTGCCGAACTACCGTGAGTGGCGCAAGGCTGAAACCGCAACCCTGTCCTACGGCTACGGTGTTTCGGTGACCGCGATCCAGCTGGTGCACGCGTTCTCGGCACTGGCCAACAACGGTCGTCTCGCCCCGTTGACCCTGATCAAAACCGACAAGGCGCCGCAGACCACCCAGGTGCTGCCGGAAGCCGTGGCGAAAACCATGCAGGGCATGTTGCAACAAGTGATTGAAGCTCCGCGTGGCGTATTCCGTGCGCAGGTTCCCGCCTATCACGTGGCCGGCAAGTCGGGTACGGCGCGCAAGACCTCGGTGGGCACCAAGGGCTATGCCGAAAACTCCTATCGCTCGCTGTTCGCCGGTTTCGGCCCGATGAGCGATCCGCGTTATGCCATCGTCGTGGTGATCGATGAACCGACCAAGGCCGGTTACTTCGGTGGCCTGGTTTCGGCGCCGGTGTTCAGCCGTGTGATGTCCGGCACCCTGCGTCTGATGAACGTTACCCCGGACAACCTGCCGAACACCCAGCAGGCCAATGCCACCCCGGCTGTTCCGCTGAAAGCCAATGGAGGGCGCGGCTGATGTCTCTTAGTCTGAACAAGATTTTCCCCCACGCCGGCCACGATCTGTTGATCCGTGAACTGGCACTCGACAGCCGCAATGTGCGCGCGGGCGACTTGTTCCTCGCGGTGCCGGGCGGCAAGTTCGATGGTCGTGCGCATATTGCCGACGCACTGGCTCGTGGCGCCGCTGCGGTTGCTTACGAAGTGGAAGGCGCCACCGTGCTGCCGATCACTGACGTGCCATTGATTCCGGTCAAAGGCCTGGCGGCGCAGCTGTCGGATATCGCCGGTCGTTTTTACGGTGAGCCGAGTCATCACCTGAATCTTGTGGGCGTGACCGGTACCAACGGCAAGACCAGCGTGACCCAATTGGTCGCACAGGCGCTGGATCTGCTCGGCCAGCATTGCGGCATCGTCGGCACCCTGGGTTCCGGTTTCTACGGTTCGCTGCAAAGTGGCCTGCACACCACGCCGAATCCGATCGCCATGCAAGCGACCCTGGGCGACCTGAAAAAGGCCGGCGCCAAAGCCGTGGCCATGGAAGTTTCGTCCCACGGTCTGGATCAGGGCCGGGTCACCGCGCTGGCGTTCGACGTGGCGGTGATGACCAACCTGTCCCGCGATCACCTCGATTACCACGGCACCATGGAAGCCTACGCCGAAGCGAAGGCCAAGCTGTTTGCCTGGAATGACTTGAAGTGCCGCGTGGTCAATCTGGATGACGATTTCGGCCGGCAACTGGCCGCGGAAAAACGTGAGTCGCGCCTGATCACTTATAGCCTGCTCGACAGCAGCGCCTATCTGTATGTCCGTGAAGCACAGTTCGACGACCATGGCGTGCGCGCCACGCTGGTCACGCCGCAGGGCGAACATCATCTGCGCAGCACATTGCTGGGTCGTTTCAACCTGAGCAACGTGCTGGCTGCCGTCGGTGCCTTGCTCGGTCTGGACTACGCCCTCGACGAAATCCTCAAGGTGCTGCCGAAGCTCGAAGGCCCGGCCGGACGCATGCAGCGTCTGGGTGGCGGCACCCAGCCGCTGGTGGTGGTCGATTACGCCCACACCCCGGATGCGCTGGAAAAAGTTCTGACTGCGTTGCGTCCGCACGTCAAAGGCCAGTTGCTGTGCCTGTTCGGTTGTGGCGGTGATCGCGATCGCGGCAAGCGCCCGCTGATGGCCGAAGTGGTCGAGCGTCTGGCCGACCGCGTCCTGGTTACCGATGACAATCCGCGTACTGAAGATCCAGCGGTGATTTTCGATGACATCCGCGCCGGCTTCACGGCTGTGGATAACGTCACATTCGTGGCCGGTCGCGGCCAGGCCATCGCACAACTGATCGCCAGCGCCTCGGCGGATGACGTGGTCGTCCTGGCCGGCAAAGGTCACGAGGACTATCAGGAAATCAACGGCGAGCGCCACGCATTCTCTGATCTGGTCGAGGCCGATCATGCCCTGACCGCGTGGGAGGTGGCCCATGCTTAAGGCCCTGAAACTCAGCGAACTGACCAACGCACTCGACGCGCGGCTGATCAGCGCGGACGCAAGCTTCGACGGCGTGAGCATCGACAGCCGTGCCATCAAGGCCGGCCAACTGTTTATTGCCCTGACCGGTCCGCGCTTTGACGGTCATGACTATCTGAATGAGGTCGCCGGTAAAGGCGCCGTTGCTGCATTGGTCGAGCGCGAAGTCGCCGACAGCACGCTGCCGCAATTGCTGGTCAAGGACACCCGCCAGGCTCTCGGTCAGTTGGGTGCATTGAACCGTGCCGCGTTCACCAAACCGGTCGCGGCCGTGACCGGCTCCAGCGGCAAGACCACGGTCAAGGAAATGCTCGCGAGCATCCTGCGCACACGCGGCTCGGTGCACGCGACCCGTGGCAACCTGAACAACGACCTCGGCGTACCGCTGACCCTGCTCGAACTTGCCCCGGAACATAGCGCGGCAGTGATCGAACTGGGCGCCTCGCGTCTGGGTGAGATCGCCTACACCGTAGGGCTGACCAAGCCGCATGTGGCAATTCTCAACAACGCCGGCACCGCTCACGTTGGCGAGTTCGGCGGGCCGGAGAAAATCGTCGAAGCCAAAGGCGAAATCATCGAAGGGCTGGCCGCCGATGGCGTCGCCGTGCTGAATCTCGATGACAAGGCGTTCGGTATCTGGAAAACCCGCGCTGCCGGTCGCAAGGTGCTGACCTTCGCCCTGAGCAACTCGCAAGCGGATTTCCACGCCAGCGATCTGGCCACCGATGCCCGTGGTTGCCCGGCGTTCAACCTGCACAGTCCTGAAGGTGTGGAACGGGTTCAACTGAACCTGCTCGGCACCCATAACGTCGCCAATGCCCTGGCTGCTGCCGCTGCCGCTCACGCCCTGGGCGTGTCGCTGTTCGGCATCGCCACCGGGCTTGGCGCGGTACAACCGGTCAAGGGTCGCACCGTCGCGCAACTGGCGAAAAACGGCATGCGCGTGATCGATGACACTTACAACGCGAACCCCACCTCCATGTGCGCGGCCGTTGATATACTCGCCGGCTTTTCCGGCCGCACCGTCCTGGTGCTCGGGGATATCGGCGAGTTGGGCGACTGGGCGGAGCAGGGGCACCGCGACGTGGGCGAATACGCCCGGGGCAAGGTTTCCGCGCTTTACGCCGTCGGGCCGAACATGGTCCACGCCGTGAACGCATTCGGCCAAGAGGCGCATCACTTCGGCACGCAGGCCGAACTGATCCAGGCCCTCGGCGCCGAGCAGGACAAAAACACCACCATTTTGATCAAGGGTTCGCGCAGCGCAGCGATGGAAAACATCGTTGCGGCCCTGTGCGGGTCCAGTCTGGAGAAACATTAATGCTGCTGCTGCTAGCGGAGTATCTGCAACAGTTCTACAAAGGCTTCGCGGTCTTCCAGTACCTGACCCTGCGCGGGATCCTCGGTGTGCTGACCGCGCTGGTCCTGTCGCTGTGCTACGGCCCGTGGATGATCCGCACCCTGCAGAACCGTCAGATCGGCCAATCGGTTCGTAACGATGGTCCGCAATCGCACCTGTCCAAATCCGGTACGCCGACCATGGGCGGCGCACTGATTCTGTCTTCCATCGGTGTCAGCACCCTGTTGTGGGCTGACCTGAGCAACCGTTACGTCTGGGTCGTGCTGCTGGTGACCCTGCTGTTCGGCGCCATCGGCTGGGTCGACGACTACCGCAAGGTCATTGAGAAGAACTCCCGTGGTCTGCCAAGCCGCTGGAAATATTTCTGGCAGTCGGTGTTCGGCCTCGGCGCGGCAATCTTCCTTTATATGACTGCCGCCACGCCGGTGGAAACCACCCTGATCCTGCCGATGCTCAAGGACTACAGCATTCCGCTGGGCGCCGGTTTCATCGTGCTGACCTACTTCGTGATCGTCGGCTCGAGCAACGCGGTCAACCTGACCGACGGCCTCGACGGTCTGGCGATCATGCCGACGGTGATGGTCGGTGGTGGCCTGGGCATCTTCTGCTACCTGTCGGGTAACGTGAAATTCGCTGAATACCTGTTGATCCCGTACGTACCGGGCGCGGGCGAGCTGATCGTGTTCTGCGGCGCACTGATCGGTGCCGGCCTGGGCTTTCTGTGGTTCAACACCTATCCGGCACAAGTCTTCATGGGTGACGTCGGCGCACTGGCGCTGGGCGCTGCCCTGGGCACCATCGCGGTGATCGTCCGTCAGGAAATCGTCCTGTTCATCATGGGCGGCGTGTTCGTGATGGAAACCCTGTCAGTCGTCATTCAGGTGGCTTCCTTTAAGCTGACCGGTCGCCGTGTGTTCCGCATGGCTCCGATCCACCACCACTTTGAACTCAAGGGCTGGCCCGAGCCGCGCGTGATCGTCCGTTTCTGGATCATCACCGTGATTCTCGTGCTGATCGGCCTTGCCACCCTGAAGCTGAGGTAGAACGAGTGTCCCTGATCGCTTCTGACCACTTCCGCATCGTTGTCGGCCTCGGCAAGAGCGGCATGTCCCTGGTTCGCTTTCTGGCGAACCGGGGCGTGGCGTTTGCTGTGGCCGATACGCGGGAAAATCCACCGGAACTGGCCACGCTCCAGCGTGACTATCCGCACGTGGAAGTGCGTTGTGGCGAGCTGGACGTCGAGTTCCTGTGCCGTGCCGACGAGCTCTACGTGAGCCCCGGCCTGGCGCTGGCGACCCCGGCCCTACAAGCCGCCGCGGCCCGTGGCGTGAAGCTGTCCGGCGACATCGAGCTGTTCGCGCGTAACGCGAAGGCGCCGATCGTGGCCATCAGCGGTTCCAACGCGAAAAGCACCGTCACCACCCTGGTCGGCGAGATGGCGGCTGCGGCCGGCAAGCGCGTGGCCGTGGGCGGCAACCTTGGTACGCCGGCGCTGGATCTGCTCAGCGATGACGTCGAGCTGTACGTGATGGAGCTGTCGAGCTTCCAGCTGGAAACCACCGACCAGCTCAACGCCGAAGTGGCGACCGTGCTCAACATCAGCGAAGACCACATGGATCGCTACAGCGGCCTGCCGGCCTATCACCTGGCCAAGCACCGGATCTTCCGTGGCGCGAAACAGTTCGTGGTCAACCGTCAGGATGCCTTGACCCGGCCGCTGATGGGCGAGGGCCAGCCATGCTGGACCTTCGGCCTGACCAAACCCGATTTCAAGGCGTTCGGCCTGCGCGAAGAGAATGGCGAGAAATACCTGGCCTTCGAATTCCAGAACCTGATGCCGGTACGCGAACTGAAGATTCGCGGCGCCCACAACCAGTCCAACGCCCTGGCGGCGCTGGCACTCGGGCACGCGGTCGGTCTGCCGTTCGACGCCATGCTCGCTGCCCTGCGCAACTTTGCCGGCCTCGAACATCGCTGCCAGTGGGTGCGTGACCTGGATGGCGTCGGTTACTACAACGATTCCAAAGCCACCAACGTCGGCGCCGCGCTGGCTGCCATCGAAGGCCTGGGCGCGGACATCAGCGGCAAGGTCGTGCTGATCGCCGGCGGCGACGGCAAGGGTGCCGAGTTCAAAGATCTGCGTGATCCGGCGGCGGCCCATTGCCGTGCCGTGATCCTGATGGGCCGCGATTCCGACAAGATCGGCGAGGCCATCGGCGATGCCGTGCCGCTGATTCGCGCCACCACACTGATCGACGCCGTGGAGAAATGTCGCGCCGCCGCCCAACCGGGTGACGTGGTGCTGCTGTCGCCGGCCTGCGCCAGTTTCGACATGTTCAAGAATTACGAAGACCGTGGTCACCAGTTCGTCCGCGCCGTGGAGGATCTGGCATGAGCCTGCGAAACATCATCAAGCCGTATCCGTCGCCGATCATCACCGGGCGCGGGATCGACCTCGACTTCCCGATGCTCGCCGGTTGCCTGGCGCTGCTCGGCCTGGGCCTGATCATGATCGCCTCGGCATCGACAGAAGTCGGTGCAGTACAGTCGGGCAGCGCTCTCTACTACATGACCCGTCACCTGATCTACGTGGTGCTGGGCCTGGGCGCGTGCATCGTTACCATGATGATTCCGATCGCCACCTGGCAGCGCCTGGGCTGGATGATGCTGATCGGTGCGTTCGGTCTGCTGGTGATGGTGATCGTCCCGGGGATCGGCCGTGAAGTGAACGGTTCGATGCGCTGGATCGGCTTCAGCTTCTTCAACGTGCAACCGTCCGAGATCGCCAAGGTGTTCGTGGTGATTTACCTCGCCGGTTACCTGGTGCGTCGCCAGAAGGAAGTGCGCGAGAGCTGGATGGGCTTCTTCAAGCCATTCATCGTGCTGCTGCCGATGGCCGGTCTGTTGCTGATGGAGCCGGACTTCGGTGCCACCGTCGTGATGATGGGCGCTGCGGCGGCGATGCTGTTCCTTGGCGGGGTCGGGCTGTTCCGGTTCTCGCTGATGGTGGTGCTGGCGGTGGCGGCGGTGGTGTTGCTGATCCAGATGCAGCCGTACCGTATGGCACGTCTGACCAACTTCGCCGACCCGTGGGCCGACCAGTTCGGTGCCGGTTATCAATTGTCCCAGGCCTTGATCGCCTTCGGTCGCGGCGAGTGGCTGGGTGTTGGGCTGGGCAACAGCGTGCAGAAGCAGTTCTACCTGCCGGAAGCCCACACCGACTTCGTGTTCTCGGTACTGGCCGAAGAGCTGGGCGCTGTCGGTTCGCTGTGCACCGTGGCGCTGTTCGTGTTCGTGTGTATCCGCGGCATGTACATCGGTCTGTGGGCCGAAAAAGCCAAACAGTTTTTTGCCGCTTATGTTGCCTACGGCCTGTCGTTCCTGTGGATCGGTCAGTTCCTGATCAACATCGGCGTGAACGTCGGCCTGCTGCCGACCAAGGGCCTGACCTTGCCGTTCCTCAGTTATGGCGGCAGTTCCCTGGTGATCTGTTGCGCCTGCCTTGGCCTGTTGCTGAGGATCGAGTGGGAGAGCCGGACCCACTTGGGCAGTGAAGAGATGGAGTTCCATGAGAGCGACTTCGCCGAGGAGCCGAACCATGGGCGCTAACGTATTGATCATGGCCGGCGGTACCGGCGGCCACGTGTTCCCGGCGCTGTCCTGTGCCCGTGAATTCCAGGCGCGCGGCTACACCGTGCACTGGCTGGGCACGCCACGGGGCATTGAAAACGATCTGGTGCCGGCCGCCGGCCTTGAATTGCATCGGATCAACGCCACCGGCCTGCGCGGCAAGGGCAAGCTGTCGTTGCTCAAGGCGCCGTTCATGCTGCTGAAGTCGGTGTGGCAGGCGCGGGCGATCATTCGCCGCCTGCGTCCGGTGTGCGTGGTCGGTTTTGGTGGTTATGTGACCGGTCCTGGTGGTATCGCCGCCAAACTGGCCGGTGTGCCAGTGATCGTTCACGAGCAGAACGCCGTGGCCGGCACCGCCAATCGGTTGCTGGTGCCGTTCGCCGCCCGGGTGTGTGAAGCGTTCCCCGACACCTTTACCCTGTCGGACAGCCGCCGTACCACCGGCAACCCGGTGCGCAGCGAGCTGTTCCTCGAAACACCGCGTGCGGCACTGGCCGGACGCAAGGCGCGTTTGCTGATCCTGGGCGGAAGCCTGGGCGCAGAACCGTTGAACAAGTTGCTGCCTGAAGCCCTGTCGCAAGTCGCTGCCGATTTGCGCCCGGAAGTGTTTCATCAGGCCGGCAAAAATCACGATGAAGTGACTGCAGAGCGCTACCGCGCCGCCGGCGTGGACGCGCAGGTGCAGCCCTTCATCAAGGACATGGCTCAGGCCTATGGCTGGGCTGACATCGTGGTGTGCCGCGCCGGCGCACTGACCGTCAGCGAGCTGGCCGCCGCCGGTCTGCCGTCGATGCTGGTGCCCTTGCCCCATGCGATCGACGATCACCAGACCCGCAACGCCGATTATCTGGCCCGCGAAGGCGCTGCCTTCCTGATGCCGCAAAGAACGACTGGTGCCGCGGACCTTGCCGCGCGCCTGACAGAGGTCTTGATGCAACCGCAACGACTCGAAGAAATGGCCCGAGCGGCCCGCCGTCTGGCAAAACCCGAAGCCACCCGCAGCGTGGTCGATACCTGTCTGGAGGTGGCCCATGGTTGAGAATCAGAAAGCCATGCCACAACCGGAAATGCGCCGCATCCGTCGCATCCACTTCGTCGGGATCGGCGGCGTGGGCATGTGCGGTATCGCTGAAGTGCTGCTGAACCTGGGTTACGCCGTGTCCGGCTCCGACCTCAAGGCTTCGCCGGTCACCGAGCGTCTGGAATCCTTCGGTGCGCAGATCTTCATCGGCCACCGTGCCGAGAACGCTGCAGCCGCCGACGTGCTGGTGGTGTCGAGTGCCGTGAACACTTCCAACCCGGAAGTCGCGACTGCGCTGGAACGCCGTATCCCGGTGGTGCCGCGTGCCGAGATGCTCGCCGAGCTGATGCGCTACCGCCACGGCATCGCGGTCGCCGGTACTCACGGCAAGACCACCACCACCAGCCTGATCGCTTCGGTGTTCGCCGCCGGTGGCCTGGACCCGACGTTCGTCATCGGTGGCCGTCTGAATGCTGCGGGCACCAATGCCCAGCTTGGCACCAGCCGTTACCTGATCGCCGAGGCCGACGAGAGCGACGCCAGCTTCCTGCACCTGCAACCGCTGGTGGCTGTGGTGACCAACATCGACGCCGACCACATGGCGACCTACGACGGTGACTTCAACAAACTGAAGAAAACCTTCGTCGAGTTCCTGCACAACCTGCCGTTCTACGGTCTGGCGGTGATGTGCCTGGACGATCCGGTGGTGCGTGAAATCCTGCCGCTGGTGAAGCGTCCGACCGTCACCTACGGCTTCAGCGAAGACGCCGACGTGCGCGCCATCAATGTGCGCCAGCAGGGCATGCAGACCTTCTTCACCGTGCTGCGCCCTGATCGCGAGCCGCTGGATGTGTCCGTGAACATGCCGGGCAACCACAACGTGCTCAATTCCCTGGCGACCATCTGCATCGCCACCGACGAGGGCGTCAGCGATGAAGCCATCGTTCAGGGCCTGTCCGGGTTCCAGGGTGTCGGCCGACGCTTCCAGGTCTACGGCGAATTGCCGGTTGACGGCGGCAACGTGATGCTGGTCGACGACTACGGCCACCACCCGACCGAAGTCGCGGCCGTGATCAAGGCCGTGCGCGGTGGCTGGCCAGAGCGCCGTCTGGTGATGGTCTACCAGCCGCACCGCTACAGCCGCACCCGTGACCTGTACGACGATTTCGTCAATGTACTGGCCGACGCCAACGTGCTGCTGCTGATGGAAGTCTATCCGGCCGGCGAAGAGCCGATCCCGGGCGCCGACAGCCGCAAGCTGTGCAACAGCATCCGCCAGCGCGGTCAGCTGGACCCGATCTACATCGAGCGCGGTGTCGACCTGGCGCCGCTGGTCAAGCCGCTGCTGCGTGCCGGCGACATTCTGCTGTGCCAGGGCGCCGGTGATATCGGCGGTCTCGCACCGAAACTGTTGAAAAGCGAGTTGTTCGCCGGTGCCGTGGCCGCACCGGTCGAGGGGAAGTTGAAATGACTGCTGCCTACGCCAACCTGTTCTCCACCATTGCCCCGAAAGACTTCGGCCGTGTCGCCGTGCTGTTCGGTGGCCTGAGTGCCGAACGTGAAGTCTCGCTGAAGTCCGGCAACGCCGTGCTCTCTGCGCTGCAAAGCGCCGGTGTGGACGCGTTCGGGATCGATGTCGGCGCCGATATTCTGCAGCGACTGCTGAGCGAGAAGATCGACCGTGCGTTCATCATCCTCCACGGTCGTGGCGGTGAAGACGGCAGCATGCAGGGCCTGCTCGAAGTGGCCGGCATTCCCTACACCGGCAGCGGCATCCTCGCGTCGGCGCTGGCGATGGACAAACTGCGCACCAAGCAGGTCTGGCACACGCTCGGGATTCCGACGCCGCGTCACGCCGTGCTGTGCAGCGAGGCCGATTGTATTTCCGCAGCGACGGAACTGGGCTTCCCTTTGATCGTCAAACCGGCGCATGAAGGTTCAAGTATCGGGATGGCCAAAGTGAGTTCTGCGTCCGAGTTGATCGACGCATGGAAAGCGGCCAGTACCTACGATTCGCAAGTGTTGGTCGAGCAATGGATCCATGGTCCGGAGTTCACCATCGCCACCCTGCGTGACCAGGTGTTGCCTCCTATCGCCCTGGGTACGCCACACACGTTCTACGACTACGACGCCAAGTACATCGCCAACGATACCCAGTATCGGATTCCGTGCGGGCTCGATGCCGCCAAGGAAAAAGAACTCATGGACCTCACGGCGCGAGCCTGCGAGGCGCTGGGTATCGCCGGTTGGGGCCGGGCGGACGTGATGCAGGACGCCGACGGCAAATTCTGGTTCCTGGAAGTCAACACGGCTCCCGGCATGACCGACCACAGCCTGGTACCGATGGCGGCGAAAGCGGCCGGTCTGGATTTCCAGCAACTGGTCCTGGCCATCCTGGCCGCCAGTGTCGATGCCGATGGCCATAAAGAGGCGCGAGGTTAAGACCATGCAAGGCGCACAGCTCAGACATCAGCCACCCGCTCCCGGCCGCAAGCCGGTGCCTCGGGGTGCCAGCCGAATGGTGGCCAAAGAGCCGATGTCCGCGCGCCTGCCGAAAGCCAATTTCGGCTTTCTGAAAAGCCTGTTCTGGCCGGTGCTGCTGGTGGCGCTCGGGTTTGGTACCTACGAAGGTGCGCAGCGTCTGTTGCCATACGCCGACCGGCCGATCACCAAGATCGCCGTGCAGGGCGACCTGAGCTACATCAGTCAGCAGGCGGTGCAGCAGCGAATCGCCCCGTACGTGGCGTCGAGCTTCTTCACCATCGACCTGGCCAGCATGCGCTCGGAACTGGAGCAGATGCCGTGGATCGCCCACGCCGAAGTCCGTCGCGTGTGGCCGGATCAGGTGGTGATCCGCCTCGAAGAGCAACTGCCCGTGGCCCGTTGGGGCGACGAGTCGCTGCTCAACAACCAGGGCCAGGCGTTCACGCCCAAGGAACTGGCGAACTACGAACACCTGCCACAGCTGTTCGGTCCGCAGCGGGCCCAGCAGCAAGTGATGCAGCAATACCAGGTACTGAGCCAGATGCTCCGGCCGTTGGGCTTCTCGATCGCGCGCCTGGAACTGCGTGAACGTGGCAGCTGGTTCCTGACCACCGGTGCCGGCAGTTCCGGCCCCGGCATCGAGTTGCTGCTGGGACGCGGCAACCTGGTGGAAAAGATGCGCCGCTTCATTGCCATCTACGACAAGACGCTTAAAGACCAGATTACGAACATTGCGCGTATCGATCTGCGCTACGCCAACGGCCTCGCTGTTGGCTGGCGGGAACCAGTAGCGCCGACGACAGCCCAACCCGCTGTCGCAAAGAATTAAGAAGAGGCAGGACCCATGGCAAACGTGCAAAGCGGCAAAATGATCGTCGGTCTCGATATCGGCACCTCCAAGGTGGTGGCGCTGGTCGGCGAGGTTGCGGACGACGGCACGCTCGATATCGTCGGGATCGGCACCCATCCGTCCCGCGGCCTGAAGAAAGGCGTGGTGGTGAACATCGAGTCCACCGTGCAATCGATCCAGCGCGCGATCGAAGAAGCCCAGTTGATGGCGGGCTGCCGCATTCACTCGGCGTTCGTCGGCGTGGCGGGCAATCACATCCGCAGCCTGAACTCCCACGGCATCGTGGCGATCCGCGACCGCGAAGTCAGCTCCGCTGACCTGGAACGCGTACTCGACGCCGCCCAGGCCGTGGCGATCCCGGCTGACCAGCGCGTGCTGCACACCTTGCCGCAGGACTACGTGATCGATAACCAGGAAGGCGTGCGCGAGCCGCTGGGCATGTCCGGCGTGCGTCTGGAAGCCAAGGTCCACGTGGTCACCTGCGCCGTCAACGCCGCACAGAACATTGAAAAATGCGTGCGTCGCTGCGGTCTGGAAATCGACGACATCATTCTCGAGCAACTGGCTTCGGCCTACTCGGTCCTGACCGACGACGAAAAAGAACTGGGCGTGTGCCTGGTCGACATCGGCGGCGGCACCACCGACATCGCGATCTTCACCGAAGGCGCGATCCGTCACACGGCCGTGATCCCGATTGCCGGCGATCAGGTGACCAACGACATCGCCATGGCGTTGCGCACCCCGACCCAGTACGCCGAAGAGATCAAGATCCGCTACGCCTGCGCCCTGGCCAAACTGGCCGGTGCCGGCGAGACCATCAAGGTGCCGAGCGTCGGCGACCGTCCGCCACGCGAACTGTCCCGTCAGGCCCTGGCCGAAGTGGTCGAGCCACGTTACGACGAGCTGTTCACCCTGATCCAGGCAGAACTGCGTCGCAGCGGCTACGAAGACCTGATCCCGGCCGGCATCGTGCTGACCGGCGGTACGTCGAAGATGGAAGGCGCCACCGAACTGGCCGAGGAAATCTTCCACATGCCGGTACGCCTCGGTGTACCGCATGGCGTGAAGGGCCTGGACGACGTGGTGCGCAACCCGATCTATTCCACTGGCGTGGGCTTGTTGATGTACGGCCTGCAGAAGCAGTCCGACGGGATCTCGTTCTCGGGCATCGGCAGCCGCGACAGCTACAGCAACGATGAGCCTCAGGCGCCGTTGCTGGACCGTTTGAAGAAGTGGGTTCAAGGCAACTTCTAAAGCTTTACCGCAACACCGCAACAAAATGCAGTAGGCGAAAAAACTAGAGAATGTAAGGAGAGGGAAAATGTTCGAACTCGTAGACAACATCCCCGCAAGCCCGGTAATCAAAGTTATCGGTGTTGGCGGTGGCGGCGGCAACGCTGTCAACCACATGGTCAAGAGCAACATCGAAGGCGTCGAATTCATCTGCGCCAACACCGATGCTCAAGCGCTGAAAAACATCGGCGCGCGTACCATCCTGCAACTGGGCACCGGCGTGACCAAAGGCCTGGGCGCCGGCGCCAACCCGGAAGTCGGCCGTCAGGCTGCGCTGGAAGATCGCGAGCGCATCGCTGAAGTCCTGGCCGGCACCAACATGGTGTTCATCACCACCGGCATGGGCGGCGGTACCGGTACCGGTGCAGCGCCGATCATCGCCGAAGTGGCCAAGGAAATGGGCATCCTGACCGTTGCGGTCGTGACCCGTCCGTTCCCGTTCGAAGGCCGCAAGCGTATGCAGATCGCCGACGAAGGCATCCGCATGCTCTCCGAAAGCGTTGACTCGCTGATCACCATTCCCAACGAGAAGCTGCTGACCATCCTCGGTAAAGACGCAAGCCTCTTGTCGGCTTTCGCCAAGGCCGACGATGTACTGGCCGGTGCCGTTCGCGGTATCTCCGACATCATCAAGCGTCCGGGCATGATCAACGTCGACTTCGCCGACGTACGCACCGTAATGAGCGAAATGGGCATGGCGATGATGGGCACTGGCTGCGCCAGCGGTCCGAACCGTGCACGTGAAGCCACCGAAGCGGCCATCCGCAACCCGCTGCTGGAAGACGTGAACCTGCAAGGCGCACGCGGCATCCTGGTGAACATCACCGCCGGTCCTGACCTGTCCCTGGGTGAGTACTCCGACGTGGGTTCGATCATCGAAGCCTTCGCTTCCGAGCACGCGATGGTCAAGGTCGGTACCGTTATCGATCCGGACATGCGCGACGAGCTGCACGTGACCGTGGTTGCCACCGGTCTGGGCGCGAAAATCGAGAAGCCTGTGAAGGTCATCGACAACACCGTTCACACCACCATGGCTTCGGCTCCGGTGCAGCAACAGGCTCCTGCGCGTCAGGAACAACCTGCTGTGAACTACCGTGACCTGGACCGTCCGACCGTCATGCGCAACCAGGCTCAGGCCGGTGCTGCGACTGCCGCGAAGATGAATCCGCAAGATGACCTGGACTACCTGGACATCCCGGCTTTCCTGCGTCGTCAGGCTGATTGATGGAATGTATCAGGGCTATGAAGGTGATTGGTGTTCAGCAAAGGCTCGGTCTGCTATTATCGCCAGCCTTTGTTGATACCAGTTCGCAATTTGCGCTGAAGCGGCCCAAGCCATGATTAAACAACGCACACTGAAAAATATTATCCGTGCCACAGGTGTAGGCCTGCACTCCGGGGAGAAGGTCTACCTGACCCTCAAGCCTGCGCCTGTCGACACTGGCATTGTGTTTTGTCGCGCTGACCTCGACCCTGTGGTGCAGATTCCTGCCCGCGCGGAAAACGTCGGTGAAACCACTATGTCGACGACGCTGATTAACGGCGACGTCAAAGTGGACACGGTAGAGCACTTGCTCTCGGCCATGGCTGGCCTGGGCATCGATAACGCCTACGTCGAGCTCTCCGCGTCCGAAGTCCCGATCATGGACGGTAGCGCAGGACCTTTCGTATTCCTGATTCAATCGGCAGGCCTGGAAGAACAGGACGCCGCCAAGAAATTCATCCGCATCCTGCGTGAAGTGACAGTGGAAGACGGCGACAAGCGCGCCACTTTCGTCCCTTTCGACGGATTCAAGGTGAGCTTCGAGATCGATTTCGATCACCCGGTATTCCGGGACCGCACCCAAAGTGCAAGCGTGGATTTTTCCAGCACTTCGTTCGTAAAAGAAGTCAGCCGCGCCCGTACTTTCGGTTTCATGAGTGACATCGAGTACCTGCGCAAGCACAACCTCGCACTCGGCGGCAGCGTTGAAAACGCAATCGTGGTCGATGCCGATGGCGTACTGAACGAAGACGGCCTTCGCTATGAAGACGAATTCGTGAAGCACAAGATCCTCGATGCAATTGGCGACCTGTACCTGCTGGGCAACAGCCTGATTGGTGAGTTCAAGGGCTTCAAGTCCGGCCACGCACTGAACAACCAGCTTCTGCGCAAACTGATTGAGCAGAAAGATGCCTGGGAAGTCGTGACGTTCGAAGACGCCAGCACTGCACCGATCTCTTACATGCGCCCGGTTGCGGCTGTGTAAGTAAAAAACCTCTCTAGTTTTTTGAAGGCCACCTTTGGGTGGCCTTTTTTTATGCCTGTGTTCAGGAAGCCAGTACCACCCGGTTCCGGCCACCTTCCTTGGCCTGATACAGCGCCCGGTCCGCCGCGAACAACAGTTGTTCCAGACTGATTTCACTCGCCACCGTCCAGGTGCTGATACCGATGCTCACCGTCATCGGCATTTCATCGCCTTCCATCCGCGGCAATTGCTCGACGGCGGCCCGCACATGCTCGGCTATCTGCTGCGCGCCGACGCTATCGGTCTCTGCCAGGATCACCGAGAACTCTTCACCGCCATAACGCGCCACGAGATCTGCCGGGCGCCGCACATTGGCGGTAATGACCCTGGCCAGTTCTCGCAGCGCCTGATCCCCGGCCTGATGGCCGTGCCGGTCGTTGAAGGCCTTGAAGTGATCGGCGTCGATCATCAACAACGACAGCGATTTGCCCGAGCGTTGGGCGCGAAACCACTCGTGCCGCAACGACTGATCAAGCATGCGCCGGTTGGCGACACCGGTCAGGGCATCGGTGGCGGCCAGTTGCGCCAGTTCTCGTTCGGCCCGTTGGCGCAGGCGCAGCTCCCGGGCCAGCAGCCAGGTCAGCCACAGCAGGCCGAGGCAGAGTACGCCGGTGGCGCCGCTGATCAGAATCGCCGTGCGCTTCCATGCGCCGAACACTTCTTCACTTGATAGCGCAACGATCACTGTCAGTGGCAGGTTGCCGACCTGGGAGTAGGTATAAAGCCGCTGCTGGTGATCCATGCTCGAAATGCTGTTGAAACTGCCATTGCCGCTGCGGTCGCGCAGAATCCGCACCACATTGGGACGGGCGGCGAAGCTCTTGCCGATCGAATCGCTCTGCAGATAGGGCTTCTGGGCCAACAGGATGCCGTCGTTGTTGATGATGTTCAGGGTGCTGTCGACACCGATGTCGAGGCTGTTGAACAACTGGTCGAAGTAATCGAGCTTCATTGACGCCACCGCTACGCCCAGGAATTCACCGGTGTCCGAGGAAATGCGCCGGCTGAAACTGATGCGCCACTGGTTGGCGTCGTCGCAGTCGCAACGGGGTTTGAACGGGCGGCTGATGAACATGCCGGCGTCGCGGTTGAAGGCGTGGGCGAGGAAGTAGTCGCGGTCGGCGAAATTGCCCGGCAGCGGTTCGACCCGCGAGGAGTCGGCGATGACCTCGCCATGCTTGTCGAGCAGCAGGATGTCGCCCTTGAAGCGCGCGGTGGTGGAGCGGTCGAACAGCGCCAGGTGGCGGATCTGCGGCGACACGTTTTTCAGGTCGTCGCGCTGGGCGGCGGCGATCAGCCCTTGCAGGGTCAGGTCGTACAGTTCGACGGTACGCAGTACGTCGGCGTCGATCAGTTGGGCGATGGTGGTGGCGCTGCGAGTCGCCGACTCCTGAGCATTGGCGTGCTCGCGAATCAGCAGAAAAGTCACGATGCACACAATCGCGAACACGCTCAGCAGACTGCCGAGAATCAGCAGCAGCTCGGGACGTCCGGTCTTGCCCGCAGCAGGTGGGGTACGGCTCGCGATCATGGTTGGCTATCGGTGATGGATTCTTCTAAGAGTAGGCCTGTGGATAACAATGTGGGAGCGAGCCTGCTCGCGATAGCGGTGAATCAGTCAGCATTCCTGTTACTGACACTCCGTTATCGCGAGCAGGCTCGCTCCCACAGTGTAAGTGGCCTGCCTGGTCAGGCAGGCCATCCTCAGCTTAGCGCCGATCTTAGAAGACGTTGATCGGGTAGTCGATGATCACGCGGTATTCATCGGTATCCGTGTCCAGCGCGCCGTAACCGTTGCCGCCACGGTTGGTCGCCCACTGCAGACGTACCGCCAGGTCTTTGGCCTGGCCGCTCTGCACCACGTACTTGAGGTCGATGTCGCGTTCCCAGTGCTTGGCGTTGCGGCCTTCGGCGCTGTACCACGAGGCGTAGCCCTTGCTGTCCGGGTCGACCTTGGTCAGGTCCAGCGTACCGCGCGAGTAGGACACCGCCGAGGTCAGGCCCGGCAGGCCGACGCCTGCGAAGTCGTAGGCGTACTTGAGTTTCCACGAGCGCTCGTTCGGGCCGTTGAAGTCCGAGTATTGCTGGGAGTTGTCGAGGTAAATGCTGTCACCCTGGCTGATGTAGTCGAACGGCGTGTTGCCGTTGACCCGCTGGTACGCGGCGGTGACGCTGTGGCTGCCGATGCCGACGGTGAAATGCAGGCTGTAGGTGTTGTTGTCGATGTTGCCCAGCAGCGCCTCGCCGGTGTCCTGGGTGTGATAGAAGTGCAGGCCCGGGTTGAGGGTCACCAGATCGTTCAGCGCCCAGGTGTAGTCGAGGTCGTAGTAGTACTGGTTCCAGATGTCCTTCAGCTCGGCGGCGTACAGGTTGCTGGTCAGGCCTTCGACGCCGCTCCAGGACACACCGGCCCAGTTCAGGTGCTGGCTCTTGTCGCCGTCGGCGAGGGTGCCGTACGAGGTGCCGATGCGTTTGTGGCCGCTCTGGTTGTACGGCTTGGTGAAGCTGGCCTGGCCGCCTTCGATCATCCAGCCGTCGAAGCTGTGGTTGGTCACGCTGACACCACGGAAGGTCTGCGGCAGCATGCGGCTTTCACCGCCGGCGATCACCGGGTTGGTGAGGAACAGGTCACCGGCCTTCAGCTCGGTATCGAACGCACGCATTTTCAGCGTGCCGCCCGCCGTGGAGAACGAGCCCGGCGCTTTGCCGTTGCCATCGCTGACCGGCAGGATGCTGGAGTTGTCCGTGCCGCCACCGCCGTCGAGTTTCAGCCCGAGCATGGCGTGGGCATCGATGCCGAAGCCGACTGTGCCTTCGGTGTAACCCGACTGGAATTTGCCGAGGAAACCCTGGCCCCACTCGATGTTGTCGTCCGCTTTCTGCAAGCGGTTGCGATTCATGTAGTAGTTGCGGGCGTTGAGGTTGAGGCTCGAACCTTCGACGAAACCTTCCTTTTCGGGTTCGGCGGCGTGGGCGGTGGGGGCAATCGTTGCGGCGATTGCAATGAACAGCGGGGTAAAGCGGACTGGGTAACGCACTTGCGGTAAAGCTCCTTGGGTCAACTGACACTTCAATGTCTTGAGGTGCGGGATGTTTCTAATTGTAAGAGACGAACCGGACCGCTTTCACACCACAACGAAAAAAGGCCACTGAAAATCAGTGGCCTGGAAGGACGACGGTTGAACGGGAAGAGCCAAACAACCGCGTCGAGGGAAACTGTGCTGTGCGTGACTCAGCTGTCTTTCTCGGCTGCCTGAGCCTGGGACGTTGCGGCCTGAGGGGCTTGCGTGGCGTCTTGAGCCTTGGCCATCACTTCTGCCTGATGCTGTTCGAATGCGTGAGCGCGAGCGGCATTCTGCGCTACGAACGACTGCGATTCTTCAGCCATCGCCATCGGCGACAGGATCAATGAGGACAAAACGAAAGCGCTGGCAATACCCATACTGTTGGACATCTTGAAAACCTTCTTGCTTGGCAAGTGCTGTTTGGTGCGGGCAAAGATAAGGTTGCCGGGCACCGGGAAACAGCGTGATTTTCATAAATGACTGTTGCGGGAATGGCAACGATCCCTGTCTTCAGACCGGAAGGTGAATACCAAAAGTGTTCATCCCCCGGTCACTGCGCACAAACACATCCCCACCATGCATCAGCGCAATCGCCTTGACGATCGCCAGCCCCAACCCGTGGTTGTTGCCGCTGTTGCTGCGCGACGCATCGACCCGGTAGAAGCGCTCGAACAGCCGTGGCAAATGCTCGCTGGCAATCGGCGCACCGGGGTTGGCCACACCGATGCTGACCTGATGTTCCTCGACCGTGATCTGCACTTCGATCACCTGTCCCGGCGCGGTGTGTTGCACCGCGTTGCTCAACAGATTGATCAATGCCCGGCGCAGATGGGCGATCTCGATCTGCACCTGGGCGTCGCCACTCACGTGGACCTGAACCTGTGCATCTTCGAGGATGAAATCGAGGTATTCGAGGGTGGTCGCGACTTCGTCGGCCAGCGACGTGGAGGTCAGTTTGGTGGCCTTGCTGCCCTGATCGGCGCTGGCCAGAAACAGCATGTCATTGATGATCGAGCGCAGGCGTTCCAGTTCTTCAAGGTTGGATTGCAGCACTTCGAAATAATGCTCGGCGGAGCGCCCGCGAGTGAGGGCGACCTGGGTCTGGCCAATCAGGTTGGTCAGCGGCGAGCGCAGCTCATGAGCCACGTCGGCGTTGAACGATTCCAGCCGTGAATACGCCTGTTCGACCCGCTCCAGCGTCGAGTTGAACGAGTCGACAAACTGTTCCAGCTCCGGCGGCAACGGCGACAGACGCAGACGCCCGGCCCGCAGCGGTGGCGCCAGGCGTTGGGCTTCGTGGGACAGTTTGATCAGCGGCTTGAGCCCGATTCGCGCCACCCAGTAACCCAGCGCCGAAGCCAGCAGCACGCCGACAATCGCCAGGCCGATCAAGGCGATCAGCAGGTTGTGCTGGGTCTGGTGAAAGGTCTCGGTATCGATGCCGATCATGAAGCGCAGGGGCGGGCGTTGATCCTTGGCCGGGAACTGGCTGACCAGCACTTTCAACGGGTACGGCTGACCGGGCAATTGCAGGTCGCGCATGCCCAGCGGACCATTGGCGAATTCGCGAATCTGCGGGGTGAAATCGCCGTACTCGTACTGCGGATCGCCGCTGCTGATCCAGAAACTGATGCGCTTGTCTTCTTCGCCGAGCAGCTTGAGTTTGCTGTTGATCTTGACCCAATGCTCGGGCGTGCCATAACGGCCGACGGTGGATTCGAGCACGCTGTAGCGCGCATCCAGCTCGGCTTCCGGCAACAGCCCCAAGCCCTTGTCCACTTGTTGATAAAGCGCGCCGCCGATCAACAGAAACACCAGCAGCGCCACCAGCGTGAACATGCCGCTCAAGCGCAGGGCGATAGAGTTACTGGACACCACGGCTCTCCAGCACATAACCCATGCCACGGATGGTGTGCAGCAGTTTCTCGTCAAACGGTCCGTCGAGCTTGGCCCGCAGACGCTTGATCGCGACTTCGACGACGTTGGCGTCGCTGTCGAAATTGATGTCCCAGACCATCTCCGCAATCGCGGTCTTCGACAGGATTTCACCCTGACGCCGGGCCAGCACGCTGAGCAGCGAAAACTCCTTGGCGGTCAGGTCCAGGCGCGTACCGGCGCGGGTGGCCTTGCGGCTGATCAGATCGATCCACAGGTCGGCGATGCTCACTTGCACCGGTTCATGGCCGCCACTGCGGCGGGTCAGCGCTTGCAGGCGCGCCACCAGTTCGAGGAAGGAAAACGGCTTGCCGAGGTAATCGTCGGCGCCGTCACGCAAACCCCGGATCCGGTCTTCGACCCGTTCGCGGGCGGTGAGCATGATCACCGGCGTCTGCTTGCGCGCACGCAAGGCGCGCAGTACGCCAAAGCCATCGAGGCCCGGCAGCATGACGTCGAGGACGATCACCGCGTAGTCGCTTTCCAGCGCCAGATGCAGGCCCTCGACGCCGTCGCGGGCCAGATCCACGGTGTAACCCTGTTCCGTCAGGCCGCGGTGCAGATAGTCCGCGGTTTTCTCTTCGTCTTCGATAATCAGGACGCGCATGACCCGCCTCAGTCTGTCGTTGCCAGCGCCGCAACGGGCGCCGGTTTGGG
Source organism: Pseudomonas kribbensis (assembly GCF_003352185.1). Taxonomy (GTDB): domain Bacteria; phylum Pseudomonadota; class Gammaproteobacteria; order Pseudomonadales; family Pseudomonadaceae; genus Aquipseudomonas; species Aquipseudomonas kribbensis. The sequence goes on along the minus strand of NZ_CP029608.1, from coordinate 5,194,699 downwards.
CTTGTGGAACAGCCGCTCAAGCCACAAGTATATGACCGGCGTGGTGAACAGCGTCAGCATCTGGCTCACCAGCAAACCGCCCACGACCGCGATCCCCAGCGGCTGGCGCAGTTCGGCGCCGGTGCCGTAGCCGAGCATCAGCGGCAGGGCGCCGAGCAGGGCCGCGAGGGTGGTCATGATGATCGGCCGGAACCGCGTCAGGCATGCTTCGAAAATCGCATCCTGGGGTGCCAGCCCACGATGACGTTGGGCTTCGAGAGCGAAGTCGATCATCAGGATGCCGTTCTTCTTGACGATACCGATGAGCAGCACCAGCCCGATCAGCGCCATGATCGAAAAGTCCTGGCCGCAGATCCACAGCATGATCACTGCGCCCAGACCTGCCGCCGGCAAGGTCGAGATGATCGTCAACGGATGGACGAAGCTCTCGTAGAGCACACCCAGAATGATGTACACCGCCACCAGCGCCGCGAGAATCAGCCACGGCTGACTGGCGAGGGAACTCTGGAACGCCTGGGCCGCGCCCTGGAAGTTGCCGCTGATCGCGGTCGGCATGCCGATCTCGGCCTTGGCCTGGTTGAGCAGGATCACCGCATCGCCCAACGCCACGCCAGGCGCCAGGTTGAACGACAGGTTGGCGGCCGGGAACATGCCGTCGTGGGCAATCGACAGCGGGCCGATGGTTGGTGCGTCGAACCGGGCCAGCGCCGACAACGGCACCATTTCCCCGCTCAGCGGCGAGCGCAGGTAGAAATAGTTGAGGCTTTCGGCCTTGCCGCGCTGCGCGGTGTCCAGCTCCAGGATCACGTTGTACTGGTTGACCTGGGTCTGGAACTCGTTGATCTGCCGCTGACCGAAGGCGTCGTACAGCGCCTCGTCGACATCACTCGCCGTCAGGCCGAAACGTGCGGCGGCGCTGCGGTCGATGCTGATATGAGTGATGCTGCCGCCCAGTTGCAGGTCGTTGGAGATGTCGCGGAACGCCGGGATGCTGCGCAGCTTTTCCGTGAGCTTCTGGGTCCAGGTGGCGAGGGTCGGGCCGTCGTTGCTCTTGAGCACGTATTGATACTGCGCACGGCTCGGGCCGGAGCTGAGGTTGATGTCCTGGCCGGCGCGCAGATACAGCACGATGCCGGGGACTTTCATCAGCTGCGGACGAATGCGGTCGATGAACTGGCTGGCCGAAACATCGCGATCTCCGCGTTTTTTCAGGGCGATCCAGAAGCGGCCGTTGGCGATGGTCTGGTTGCTGCCGGACACGCCCACCGAATGGGAAAACGCCTGCACGGCCGGGTCGGCGGCGACGATTTCTGCCATCGCCAGGTGCTTTTTCACCATGTCGCTGTAGGAGATGTCCGCCGCGGCTTCGGTCGTGCCGAGGACGAAGCCGGTGTCCTGCACCGGGAAGAAACCTTTGGGGATAAAGATGTAGCCGCCGATGGCCAGCGCAACCGAGATCCCGAATACGCCGATCATCAGTTTCTGATGGGCGAGGGCGCGACGCAGGCCTTTTTCGTACCAGCCGAGCAGGCGTTCGCTGAAGCCCGGTTTGTCATGGGCGTGATGCACCGGTTTGCGCATGAACAGCGCAGCCAGCGTTGGCGCGAGGGTCAGCGATACCACCACGGAAATCATGATGGTCGAGGTGGCCGTAAGGGCGAACTCCTTGAACAAACGCCCGACCACACCGCCCATAAACAGCAACGGAATGAACGCTGCCACCAGCGAGAAACTGATCGAGACCACGGTGAAACCGATCTCGCCGGCGCCCTTGACCGCCGCTTCGCGCATGCTGTCGCCGGCTTCCAGATGGCGGTGAATGTTCTCCACCACCACGATCGCGTCGTCGACCACGAAGCCTACCGCCACGACGATGGCCACCAGCGTCAGGTTGTTCAGGCTGAAGCCGAGTAAATACATCAAGGCGAAACTGGCGGTCAGCGATACACCGAGCACCGCCGACACAATCATCGTCGCCGACAACTGGCGTAGGAACAGCGCCATCACCGCCACCACCAGCAGGATCGCGATCAGCAGGGTGATTTCCACTTCATGCAGGGAGGCGCGAATGGTCTGGGTGCGGTCGATCAGCACCTTGACCTGCACCGAGGCCGGCAGCATTGCTTCGAGGCCGGGGAGGGCGGCCTGAATGCGGTCCACGGTCTCGACGATGTTGGCCCCCGGCTGGCGGGAGATCACCAGGTTCACACCCGGTTGATCGCCGGCCCAGGCTTGCACGTAGGCATCTTCCGAACCGTTGACGACTTTGGCGACATCCTTGAGATGAACCGGGGCACCGTCCTTGTAGGAAACGATGAGCTGGCTGTATTCCTCGGGGTGGAACAGCTGGTCGTTGGTCGACAGCGTGGAAATGCTCGATTCGCCGTACAGCGCACCTTTGGCGAGGTTGAGACTGGTCTGCTGGATCGCCAGACGAATGTCCGCGAGGGTCAGGCCGATGGCCGCCAGTTTGTCCGCCGAGGCCTGTACGCGAATGGCCGGACGTTGCTGACCGGTGATGTTGATCTGGCCTACGCCGTCGATCTGACTGATCTGACGCGCGAGCAGGGTTTCCACCAGGTCACTGAGTTCAGTGCCGGGCATCTGGGTGGAGCTGACGCTGAGGATCAGCACCGGGCTGTCCGCCGGGTTGACTTTCTTCCAGGTCGGCAGGGTCGGCATGTCTTTCGGCAGCTTGCCGGCAGCGGTGTTGATCGCGGCCTGCACTTCCTGGGCGGCTGTATCGATGCTCTTGTCGAGGGTGAATTGCAGGGTCAGCAGGCTGGAGCCCAGCGCACTGCTGGAGGTCATCTGGGTCATGCCGGGGATGGCGCTGAATTGCACCTCCAGCGGCGTGGCCACGGAGGACGCCATGGTGTCCGGACTGGCGCCGGGCAGTTGTGCAGAGACCTGAATCGTCGGAAATTCCGCTTCCGGCAACGGGGCAATCGGCAAGCGCGGGAAGGCAATCACCCCGACCAGCACCAGCGCGATGGTCAGCAGAATCGTCGCCACCGGGTGATCGATGCACCAGGTCGAAACGCCTTTGTGCTGCTTCATGGCTTGGGCTCCGCTTGCACCACCTGCGGCGGTTCGCTCATGACCTGCACGGTCGAACCGGGCTTGAGCCGTGACTGGCCATCACTGACCAATACGTCGCCGGGGTTCACGCCTTTGATGATGTCCTGACCGCTGCCCTGATAGACCATCTGCACCTGCACGGCTTCAACCTTGTCGCCGTTGACCCGGTACACGAAGTGTTGATCCAGCCCACGCTGTACGACAGTGGGCGGGACCACCAGCGCATCTTTATCCAGTGCCGTCTGAATCTTTACCGTCACCAGCAGGCCGGGCCAGAGTTTCTGATTGGGGTTGTCGAATTCGGCCTTGGCGCGGATGGTGCCGGTGTTGGCGTTGATCTGGTTGTCGATCAGGGTCAGGTGACCTTCGCCCAGCAGGTTGCCGGTTTCGCCGTCGGTGTCGGCGCCGATGTAGGCCTTGACCTGGGCACGCTGCGGATCGCTGATCAGGCCCTGCAGGGTCGGCAGCATTTGCTGGGGCAGGGAAAACTCGACAGCGATCGGGTCGATCTGGGTCACGGTGAACAGACCCTGAGTGTCGGTCATGCGCAGGAAGTTGCCTTCGTCGACCGTACGAATGCCGACGCGACCGGTGACCGGGGAGCGAATCTGGGTGTAGGAAAGCTGTACCTGCGCCGCGTCAATCGAGGCCTGATTACCCTGGGCGGTGGCCTTGAGCTGGTTGACCAGTGCCTGTTGCTGATCGTAGGTCTGCTTGGAGACGCCGTCGTCGACGCTGAGCAGTTTGTAGCGCTTGAGGTTGACCAGCGCCACTTGCAGCTGTGCCTGGCTTTCGCCCAGTTGTGCCCGGGCCTGGTCGAGGCTGGCGCGGATCGAGCGGTCGTCGATGGTGGCGAGCAGGTCGCCCTGTTTGACCAGTTGACCTTCTTTGACCAATAGCTTGGTGAGGATGCCGTCGATTTGCGGGCGTACCACCACGCTGTGCAACGAAAGTACGGAGCCGATGCCGCTGGTGTAGCGGGGGACGTCTTTTTCGCTGACGGCGACGACCCTGACCGGGATCGCGGTCGGGGCGGCGAGTTTGGCCGGTGCGGGTTTTATCGCATACCACAGGCCGGCGGCTGCGAGGGCGATCAGCAGGGTGGCGAGCAGGGCCTTTTTCTTCTGGATTTGCATGCTTGTGGGGCGCCAGGGGGACGGGGTTTGGGCAGGTTGGTTCTTTATAAACTTGTTTGGGGGTCAGGAGGGTGACGGCTAGCTGACGGCGCTGTCAGTTTCGGCTTTTGACTTGGCGGCCTTTGGGCCGACCAGGCTTTGGGTGTTCTTTGTGAATATCCGTTTCTTCGGGCGTTGCGGCTGGCGGTTTCGCCCTTACGGCGAGTCACTTTGGCAAACGCCCCAAAGTAACCAAAACGCTGGGCCCCGGCGTTCGGCACCTCGCTGTGGCTCGGTGTTCCTTCGTTCCGGGATTCATCCGGGGGCATCGCCTACGGTTTGCTTCGCTGCACCTCCTCTCGATGTGTTTGGCTTCGCCAAACGGTCGCTGCGCTCCCACCCCCGGATAAATCCCTCCACTCAGCCTGCCGATGGGGCCGGTACGTCAAAAGCGGTACTCGAGCTAACGCTCATCGTTTTGAGTGGTGAAAAGCGAAAAGTTGATCGTTCCCACGCTCCGCGTGGGAATGCAGCCCGGGACGCTCCGCGTTCCATTTTCGGATGTTTGGAAATGTGTTGGGTGTACCGTTTGTTTCTGCAGTGTTTTTGGGTTGATCGGGAGAAGTGATCCGTTAGTCGAGCAGTCCCAAAAAGGGACCGGTCGTACCCTTTTTGGGACTCTTTAAACTCCGCGCACGCAGGTATACTTCGCGCCTTCGCGGCTCATCCACCGGGCCGGACTTTTTGCTTTCCGGAGCTTTCATGACTTCCCCAATCGACAACGCTGTGAGCGATGTCCCGGCAGAGCTGGCCGAGGCCGGCGAATCCAAGCCGACCATTCCTGCGTTCAAGTTTCCGTTCAAGCCAGGTGAGCTGGCCGCCGCCAAAGCCGCCAAGCAGCCGCAATTCAAGGGCAAGGACGGTGACCGTCACGCCAGGACCCCGGGCGTGGCCCCGTCTGGCACTCGTCGTTCGATGGGCAAGCGCTGATTCACTTCCCTCCTGCAGCCATCGTCTGTGATTTTCGGTCACAGTGATGGCTAATTGCTCAGTTCCTGAGCCAGATCAACGTTTAACCGATTAGTGCGCTTAGAGTCAGCAGCCCTGCCGACTCTTTCCAATAAAACGAGCGCGCTTTCCATGAAGATCAATCTCCCGGTGACCGGGCGCAATGTCGATGTTGCGCCGGATGCGAACATTCTCTCGACCACCGATCTGACCAGCGCGATCACCTACGCCAACGACGACTTCATCAAGATCAGCGGTTACAGCCGTGACGAGCTGCTGGGCACGCCGCACAACCTGTTGCGTCATCCGGACATGCCGGCGCAGGCGTTTGCCCATATGTGGCAGACGCTCAAGCGCGGGCGCTCGTGGATGGGGCTGGTGAAGAATCGTTGCAAGAACGGTGATCACTACTGGGTCAGTGCCTATGTCACGCCGGTCACGCAGAACGGTGCGGCGGTGGAGTTTCAGTCGGTACGCACGCGGCCGGATGCCCGGCAGATCGCGGCAGCGGAACGGGCCTACGCGCAATTGCGTGGCGAGCGGGTGTCGCGTTGGCAGCGGCTGCCGGTGTCGGGCTTGCGGGCGCGGATTGTGGTGTTGACCAGTTCGGTGCTGGCAGCGGTGCTGGGGATTGAAGCCTGGCTGCGGCCGGAGTCCATGGGCATCGAAGCCGCTGCGCTGGTGGCTGGCAGCGGCGCCTGTGCTCTGGGCGTGGGCTGGTTGTTGCGTCCGCTGGAGCGGCTGACCGAACGCGCGAAACAGATTGCCGACAACCCGTTGAGTCAGGGCATTTATACCGGGCGGCGGGATCAGTTCGGGCAGATCGAGTTCGCCTTGCAGATGCTCGAGGCCCAGGTCGGCGCGGTGGTCGGGCGGATCGGTGATGCGTCGCAGCGGCTGGCCGGGCATGCGGCGCAACTGGTCGATCATCTGCACAGCAGTCATACCAGCACGTTGGCGCAGCAGGCGGAAACCGATCAGGTGGCGGCGGCGATTCATCAGATGGCGGCCAGTGTGGCCGAGGTGGCCAGCCATGCGCAGCAGGCGTCGGTGGCGGCCGATATGGCGGGGACGGAAACCCGTGAAGGTCATTTGCTGGTTGGCGAAAGTCGCAGCGCGGTGTTGCGACTGGCTGAGGAGTTGGGCCGGGCGACCGAGGTGATTCATCAGCTCGAAGGTCACAGCAGCGAGATTTCCGGGGTGCTGGAGGTGATTCGCAGCATCGCCGAGCAGACCAACCTGCTGGCGCTCAACGCGGCAATCGAAGCGGCCCGGGCCGGGGATGCCGGGCGCGGGTTTGCGGTGGTGGCCGATGAGGTGCGGGGGCTGGCCCAGCGTACCCAGCAGTCGACCAACGAGATTCAACGGATGATCAGCACCCTGCAAAATGGCGCGCGGGATGCGGTGCTGGTGATGCAGCAAAGCAGCGAGCATGTGGATAACAGCGTCGAACAGGCTAAACGTGCGGCCCAGGCACTGGACGGAATCAGTGGGCGAGTCGAGCAGATCACCGAGATGAGCCTGCAGATTGCCGCAGCGGTCGAAGAACAGAGCGCGGTAAGCGAGGACATCAACCGCAACATCGTCAGTATTCGCACGGCGTGTGAACTGACGGTGGATGAAGGGCGCCAGAGCCAGCTCAACTCACAGGACGTGGCGGGGCTGGCGGGGGATTTGCGTTCGCTGGCGCGGGAGTTCTGGGGGCGGCGGCAGGGATCCTAGGCCGCGCGCAGGGAAATGAACGCGTAGGTCTGCGGCGGTTCGGTGACCACTTGTGCGCCTGCCGCCCGCACCTGCCCGGCCACATCATCACCGGACAGATGAAACAGCCACTCGCTGGAGACTTCGCTCAATGGCTGCGCGGTGACCTGATCGATCACCGAGGCAAACACGCCTATATCCGGCAGATAAGCAGTGAACCCGTCGCCCTTGAGTGCGGTGGTACGGATCCCCAGTTGTCCGCAAATCGCATCCTTGATCCGGATGTCATCGCGATCAGCCTGGCGCGAGCGCTGGATCAGTGTGATGAGTTCCTGATCCACCAGTTCGCCACCGACGATCAGCTCCGGTCCCTGTTCCCACGATTCCGGCGGGCAGTCCTTGGCGGCAGGGTTCAGCGCAATGTGCGGATTGATTTCGGCGGGATAGATACGACACACCAGCGGCCGGCGCTCGTAGATGCGGCACAGCTTGTCTTCGTCAAGATTCCGGCAGGGACCGACGTTGTAGGCGGCGAAGGTGATCGCCACATGGGCGTCGGACGTGCCGCTGCGTACTACCGCCGAACGCCGCTGCGCGTGCTCACGCTGTTGCGCCGGCAAACCCAGGCCGTTGGCGAGAAACGCCTCCACCAGCACGATCACCTGACCGCCGTCGGCCGCCCACATGCGGGCTTCGGCCAGGGTCAGGGGCACATGGTGATCGGTGCAGCATTTGCCGCAACCTACGCAGGAAAAGGTCGTATTCATTGAGCGGGCGATCTTCAATCAGGGTGCGAATCGGCGACATAAAGCCGCCGTACAGGCCCTGAGTGAAGCAAGTTGTGCGCCATTCGCTCAGGGTTTGGCGGTCAGGCGGATCGAGTCCCATTCGGTGACGAACGCGGTTTTCGACTTTTTGTTGTACAGGCACAGCTCGGTGCCTTGCTGGCCCTTCATGTGTTTTTGCGGGTACTGGCCTTGCAGCAACAGCGCGGTGTAGCCGACGCGGTCATCGAATTGCGCGGCGTTGCCGACCGGTTTGGCGTCTTTCAGGCCGCTGGCCTTGGTGCAACTGGCGAGTACGGTTTTGTCGTAGGCGGCCCAGGCATCGGGGCTGGAGGCGTGGGCAAGCGGGGCGATGAGACACAGTACGGAGAGGGCGAGGCGTTTCATGGTTCGGGCATCCTTGGAGGTTTGATCACCAAGGCTGGAGTATGCCGCAGGATTTTGCTCAGTCGGGCACCAATTCCCGGCGGACCACATACATTCCAGACTTTTCGTACAGCTGTCGCGCCCGCAGGTTGTCCTCCAGCACCTTCAGGTCGACAAAGCCCTCGCGCCGATCCTGAAACGCCTTGAACGCATGTAGCAGTAACGCCCGACCGAGTCCGCGACCTTGCGCCCGGGGATGCACCACCAGATTCTTGATGTAGGAACTGGTCCAGCATTGCGCCACACCGATGACGCCGTCGGCATCGCTGGCGATGAAACACAGTGCCGGATCGTATTCGGCGTCCGTTTCATACTGCTGCTGCCAGACGTCCAGCGCCGGCACCCGACCGCCGCCTTCGCGGTAACCGATTTGCATCAGTTTATGCACGGCGGCCGCCTGTTCGACGCTGTAGGTGGTGAGTTCGATGCCGTTCGGCCACTCGATGGCCGGCACGTCCTGGCTCAGGTCGCGCCGCATCAGAAAACAGAATGTCTCGCTCAAGGCTCAGTAACCCTGGGCGGCGACGTGTTTGGCCGCTTCGATCAGGCAGTGGGTCAGCTCCGGCGAGGAGAACTTGGTCAACACGCCGTTTGCGCCGGCGAGCCGGGCTTTTTCGCTGTTCATCGCGCTGTCCAGCGAGGTGTGCAGCAGCACGTAGAGGTGGGCGAAGTCCGGGGTTTCGCGCAGGGTCCGGGTGAAGGCGTAGCCGTCCATCTCGGACATTTCGATGTCGGAGACGATCAGGTTGATCTGCTGCGCGGTGCCTTGCAGGTCCAGCAGGCAGTCGATGGCTTCCTTGGCGCTGCGGGCGGTGTGGCATTGCAGGCCAAGGTTGCGCAGGGTATGCACCGATTGCTGCAACGCCACCTGACTGTCGTCGACTACGAGGATTCGCGCGTTGCCCAGTACTTCGGCGTCTTCCATGCTCAGCTCGGTCGGGGCCATGTCGATCTGCGCCGGGGCGATGCCGTGGATGACCTTTTCGATGTCCAGCACTTGCACCAGCGTGCCGTCCACCGAGGTCACGCCGGTGATGTAGGCGCGGGAGCCGCCGGAGCCGAACGGTGGCGGTTTGATGTCGGTGGTCAGGCAATGCACGATCTTGCTCACCGCCTGCACATGCAGACCCTGTTTCGAACGGCTGACGTCGGTGACGATCAGGCAGCCGCCATTCGGGTCTTCCAGCGGACGCTCGCCGATGGCGCGGCTCAGGTCGATCACCGACAACGAAGCGCCGCGCAGGGTGGCGATGCCTTTGACGTGCGGGTGCGACTCCGGCAGCTTGGTCAGCGGCGGGCAGGGGATGATTTCACTGACCTTCAGCAGGTTGATCGCCATCAGCTTGCCGCTGCGCAAGGTAAACAGCAGAAGCGAAAGTGAATCTGCGCGGGCTTTGTTGGAAGACATAAAAACCTTCTGTGGAAAAAGGTGATGGGCGAGGGTGGAAATCGCCAGAAACTATTGATGCCGGGTTATCGGCGTCAAAAGGTTGGGCTTTAGGTTAGTTGTCGGGTGGTGTTCCGATGCCGGATCTTTCAGCTTTTCAGGCCCAGCCGCTTGGCCAGCCGCCCCAGATTCGCACGATCCAGCCCCAGCTCGCGGGCGGCGCTGGCCCAGTTGTCCTGATTGCGCTCGAGTGCGGCACTGATCAACTGCCGCTGATAGTGCTCGGTGGCGGTGCGCAGATCCCCGCTGATCAATGGCATCGCGGTGGTCGCTTCCGACGGTGTCGGCGAGTTATCCACAACCTCGCGCGGCAGGTCGAGATCCATTGCGCTCAGGCTGAGAATCTTCGGCCGCACTTTGCAGTTCCCCAGCGCCTTCAGCGCGCTGCGCCCGATCAGGTGTTCCAGCTCCCGCACGTTGCCCGGCCAGGTGTAGGCCAGCAGCGCTTCCTGGGCATCGCTGTTCAGGCGCAGGCTGTTGAGGCCCATGCGCGAGCGGTTCTGTTCGAGGAAAAAACCGCTGAGCAGCAACACATCGCGACCCCGTTCACGCAGCGCCGGCACCCGCAACGGGTACACACTCAGGCGATGGTAGAAGTCGGCCCGGTAGCGGCCGCTGCGCACTTCTTCGGCCAGGTCGCGGTTGGTCGCAGCGATCAGGCGCACATCGACCTGATGCTCCTTGTCCGACCCCAGGCGCTGCAACTGGCCGCTCTGCAAAACCCGCAACAACTTGGCCTGGACGGTCAGCGACAACTCGCCGACCTCATCGAGAAACAGTGTGCCGCCGTTGGCCAGTTCGAACTTGCCGCGCCGGTCGCTGGTGGCGCCGGTGAAAGCACCGCGCACGTGGCCGAACAGTTCGCTTTCCACCAGCGTATCCGGCAGGGCTGCGCAGTTGAGGCTGATGATGGGTTTGTCGGCGCGCTGGGAGGCGGCGTGGATCGCCTGGGCCACCAGCTCTTTTCCGACCCCGGTTTCGCCGGTGATCAGCACGGTCAGGTCGCTGCCGCCCACCAGATTGATCTCTTCCACCAGCCGCTTATGCGCCTTGCTCTGGCCGATCATTTCGCGGTTCTGCTGGCCGCTGGCCTGGCGATAGACCTCGGCGCGCTGATGTTCGTCTTCAGCGCGAATCGCCAGACGTTCGATGCGCTCGGCGGCGTTGACCGTGGCCGAGGCGAGGCTGGCGAAGGCCTGCAAAGCGTCGAGTTCGATCGGTTCGAAACGCTGGGGATCGAGGGCGTCCAAGGTAATCAGACCCCAGAGTTTTTCATCGACGAACAGCGGGCAACCGAGGCAGTCGTGGACTTCGAGGTGATCGTCGAGGCCGTCGACGAGCCCGTCATAAGGGTCGGGCAAATCACTGTCGGCAGCGAAGCGGGTCGGCCCGGCGCCTGCCAGCAGTACTTCGAAACGCGGGTGTTCGCTGACCTTGAAGCGGCGGCCGAGGGTGTCGGTACTCAAGCCGTCCACCGCCAGCGGCACCAGCCACTCGCCATCGAGGCGCAACAAGGCTGCGGCATCGCACGGCAGCAGGGCGCGCATGGCTTCGAGCAGGCGCCGGTAGCGCTCGCCTTCGGGCAATTCGCGGGACAGGTCGGAAACCAGCGGGAGCAGGGCGGTGAGCAGGGATTTGGCGGACATAGGCTTGTAGTCAAAGAGACGCGTTGTAGTCGAAGCGACTATAGAGGGGGTTGTGTCGATCTGACTACATAAATTTCAAGTTATTGATTTATATGTAAAAAATAGTTGGCACGATTACTGGAATACATAAGGCACTTTTAGAGAAAGCTCAGGAGTCACCCTTATGCTTAGCGTCCAGGATCGTGCCATCGTCAAATCCACTGTGCCTCTGCTGGAAAGCGGCGGTGAAGCGCTGATCACCCACTTCTACCGCATGATGCTCTCCGAATACCCGGAAGTCCGCCCGCTGTTCAATCAGGCTCACCAGGCCAGCGGTGACCAGCCTCGCGCGCTGGCCAACGGTGTATTGATGTACGCCCGTCACATCGATCAACTCGACCAGTTGGGCGATCTCGTGGCGAAGATCATCAACAAGCACGTGGCCCTGCAAATCCTGCCGGAACATTACCCGATCGTCGGTAGCTGCCTGCTGCGCGCCATCTCCGAAGTGCTGGGCGATGAAATTGCCACGCCGGAAGTGATGAGTGCCTGGGGCGCGGCCTACGGTCAGTTGGCCGAGATCCTGATCGGCGCCGAAACCGCCATCTATGACCAGAAGGAACAAGCCGTCGGCGGCTGGCGCGGGGCGCGGGAGTTCATCGTCGCGGCCAAGGTCGAGGAGAGCGCGGAAATCATTTCGTTCTACTTCGAACCCGCGGACAAAGGGCCGATTCTCGCAGCCGAGCCGGGCCAGTACATCGGCATGAAGTTGATCCTCGACGGCGAAGAAATCCGCCGCAATTACTCGCTGTCGGCCCTGGCCAACAAAGGCCAGTACCGCATCAGCGTCAAGCGTGAACCGGGCGGCCGTGCCTCCAATCACCTGCACGATCAACTGCACGTCGGCGCCAGCATCCAGCTGTTTCCGCCATCGGGCGAGTTCACTTTGACTGCCAGCGACAAGCCGCTGGTGCTGATCAGCGGCGGCGTTGGTATCACGCCAACCCTGGCGATGCTGGAAGCGGCGCTGGAAACCGAGCGTCCGGTGCATTTCATTCACTGCGCGCGCAATGGCAGCGTGCATGCGTTCCGTGACTGGATCGACGGTCTGGCCGAGCGCCATCCGCAGCTCAAGCGCTTCTATTGCTACGCCGAAGATGACGGCGTGAGTCCGGCGGCGGACAAGGTCGGGCTGTTGAGCCAGGAGCAATTGGGCGAGTGGCTGCCGGAACAGCGTGATGTGGACGCCTACTTCCTTGGACCGAAAGGCTTCATGGGGGCGATCAAGCGGCATCTGAAGGCGCTGGGCGTGCCGGAGAAGCAGAGCCGGTATGAGTTCTTCGGGCCGGCTGCTGCTTTGGAATAATTCGGAACCAAGTTGCCTTCATCGCTAGCAGGCTAGCTCCCACAATTGGAATGCAATCCGTTGTGGGAGCTAGCCTGCTAGCGATTAGTCGTTATACGGTCTTGATTCTTA